>NZ_JADZGH010000039.1:5639-9255 GCF_015865005.1 Rhodococcus sp. CX | reverse complement strand
GGGCCGGGAACAGTGCCGCCACCGCCGCCACGTCACGACGGGACGCGGCCAGCACCGCCGCGCCCGCGCCCAGTCCGTGGCCCGCCAGGGCGACCCGGTCGGGGTGCACGCTGATCCGGCCCGTGCCCAGCCGGACGCTCGTGCAGATGTCGAGCACGGTGATGAGATCGGTGGACAGACCCAGCGCCGACGGAACCGGACCGCGCTCGGTGTTCGGTGCCGCGGCGACGATGCCCCACGAGGCGAGATGTTCGAGCAGGCCCGAGTAGCTCGCCGTCCCGCTCAGCCAGCCGTGACCGAACGCCACCGCGGGCAGTCCGAATCCTTCGGCGGGGGTGTATACGACGCCTGGCTGACCCGCCAGCGCCAGGTCGCCACGCAGGACCGAATGGGGTCCGCGCCGGGAAAGCTGCTGAGCCAAGGATTTCGGGTTCGCCGCCACGGCGTGAACGTTAGCCGATCACCCGCCGACCCGGTACGGCACCGGCCGTGACCCGGGCCATTGCGTTCCCGACGAGTTGTCGGCGCCGGGTCGTCGACCAGTACCCTGCTAACCATGTGCGGAATCGTGGGTTATGTCGGGCACCGCAATGCTCTCGACGTCGTGGTGGAGGCACTGCGGCGTATGGAATACCGAGGTTACGACTCGGCGGGCATCGCAATCCTGGACGGTCGCGGCGGATTGGCCGTCGAACGGAAGGCCGGGCGGCTGGCGAACCTCGAGGCCGAGCTCGACGAGGTCGGCCGGGACCGCTTCGCGGGCACGGCCGGCATGGGCCACACCCGCTGGGCGACCCACGGACGCCCCACCGACCGCAACGCGCACCCGCACCGCGACAAGACCGGCTGCGTCGCGGTCGTCCACAACGGCATCATCGAGAACTTCGCGCCGCTGCGCGCCGAACTCGAGCACGCGGGCGTCGAACTGGCGTCCGACACTGACACCGAGGTCGCCGTGCACCTGGTGGCCCGCGCCTACGCCGAAGGGCCCACCGCCGGGGACTTCGTCGAGAGCGCCCGCAGCGTGCTGCGCCGGCTCGAGGGCGCCTTCACGCTCGTGTTCGCGCACGCCGATCAGCCCGGTACGATCGTCGCGGCCCGGCGATCCACGCCGCTGGTCGTCGGTGTCGGCGACGGCGAGATGTTCATCGCCTCCGACGTCGCGGCGTTCATCGAGTTCACCCGCGACGCCGTCGAGCTGGGCCAGGACCAGGTCGTCGTCATCACCAAGGACTCCTACGTGGTGACCGATTTCGACGGCAACACCGACGTGCCGACGCAGCCGTTCACGATCGACTGGGATCTCGCCGCCGCCGAGAAGGGCGGTCACGACTACTTCATGCTCAAGGAGATCGAGGAGCAGCCCGAAGCGGTCGCGGACACGCTGCGCGGGCACTTCGTCGACGGTCGCATCGTGCTCGACGAGCAGCGGCTGTCCGATCAGGAACTGCGTGAGATCGATAAGGTGTTCGTCGTCGCGTGCGGCAGTTCCTACCATTCCGGTCTCGTCGCCAAGTACGCCATCGAGCACTGGACCCGCCTGCCCGTCGAGGTGGAGCTGGCGTCCGAGTTCCGCTACCGCGACCCTGTGCTCGACCGATCGACGCTGGTCGTGGCGATCTCCCAATCCGGTGAGACCGCCGACACCCTCGAGGCCGTCCGGCACGCGAAGGAGCAGAAGGCGCGGGTGCTCGCGGTGTGCAACACCAACGGCGCGCAGATCCCGCGGGAGGCCGACGCCGTGCTCTACACCCGCACCGGCCCGGAGATCGGCGTCGCGTCGACGAAGGCGTTTCTCGCGCAGATGGCGGCGAACCTGCTCGTCGGCCTGGCGCTGGCGCAGGCCCGCGGCACCAAGTACCCGGACGAGGTGGCCCGCGAGTACGAGGATCTCGCGGCGATGCCTCCGCGCATCGCGCAGCTCCTCACCACGATGGAACCGGTGCGCGAGCTCGCCCGGGAACTGTCGGCGTCTCCGGCGGTGCTGTTCCTGGGCCGTCACGTCGGCTATCCCGTCGCGCTCGAAGGTGCCCTCAAGCTCAAGGAACTCGCGTACATGCACGCGGAGGGCTTCGCGGCCGGTGAGCTCAAGCACGGCCCCATCGCGCTCATCGAGGACGGCCTGCCCGTCATCGTGGTGATGCCGTCCCCGAAGGGGCGGGCCGTGCTGCACAGCAAGCTGCTCAGCAACATCCGGGAGATCCAGGCGCGCGGTGCCCGCACCGTCGTCATCGCCGAGGAGGGCGACGAAACCGTGCGCCCGTTCGCCGACCATCTCATCGAGATCCCGTCGTCGCCGTCGTTGCTGCAGCCGCTGCTGTCGACGGTTCCGTTGCAGGTCTTCGCCGCCGAGGTCGCGCAGGCACGCGGTTACGACGTGGACAAGCCCCGCAACCTGGCCAAGTCCGTGACGGTCGAATAGACCTGCGCTCCGATCGGAGGGGTGATGCGCAGCTACCACCCGTGCGACCGGGTCCGGGCCGCGGAGGCCCCGCTGCTCGCGTCGCTGCCCGAGGGCACGCTCATGCGACGGGCCGCACACGGTCTCGCTCGCGTCGCCGCCGCGGAACTGCGGTCGCGCACCGGCGGGATCGCCGGGCGGCGCGTGGTCCTGCTCGTCGGGTCCGGCGACAACGGTGGTGACGCGCTGTGGGCGGGAACGTTCCTGCGCCGCCGCGGCGTCGCGGTGACCGCGCTGCTGCTCGACCCCGACCGGGCCCACCCCGGCGGACTGTCCGCGTTGCGGGCCGCCGGGGGACGCGTGGCCGCGGCGGTCCCGGAAGCTCTCGGCGACCCCGATCTGGTGCTCGACGGCATCGTCGGGATCTCCGGTCGCGGTCCGCTGCGTCCGGCGGCCGCGGTGCTGGTCGACGCGATCACCGCCCCGATCGTCGCCGTCGACACCCCCAGCGGTGTCGACCCGGACACCGGCGCCGTCGACGGCCCGGCCGTCACCGCCGCGGTCACCGTCGCGTTCGGCGCCCTCAAACCCGTGCACTCGCTCGCCGCGGCGCGGTGCGGCCGCGTCGAATTCGTCGACATCGGCCTGGACCTGCCGGTGTCGGACCTGGTCGCCGCCGAACCCTCCGAGATCGGCGCGATCTGGCCGGTGCCGGGGCCCGACGACGACAAGTACAGCCAGGGTGTCGTCGGCATCGTCGCAGGCAGCGCCACCTATCCGGGTGCCGGTGTGCTGTGCACCGGCGCCGCGGTCGCGGCGACCTCCGGCATGGTCCGGTACGCCGGGACCGCAGCGGATGCGGTCCTCGCCCGGTATCCCGAGGTCGTGGCGGCACCGTCGTTCGCCGCGGCCGGACGCGCGCAGGCCTGGGTCGTCGGTCCGGGCGCCGGCACCGACGAGACGGCCGCGCGCACCCTGCGGGACGTGCTGGCCACCGACCTGCCCGTGCTCGTCGACGCGGACGGACTGACACTGATCGCGCGGGACCCCTCCGTGGTGCGCGACCGCCCGGCTCCGACCCTGCTGACCCCGCACGCGGGGGAGTTCGCCCGGCTGACCGGGTCGAGGCCGGAACCGGACCGGGTCGCCGCTGTGCGAGCGCTCGCCGCGGACTGGCAGGTCCACGTGCTCCTCAAGGGCCGGGCCACGCTGATC
>NZ_JADZGH010000039.1:0-5629 GCF_015865005.1 Rhodococcus sp. CX | reverse complement strand
GTCCGGACGGGCACGTGTTCGTCAACGACGCGGGTGGTTCGTGGGCGTCCACCGCGGGCGCAGGCGACGTGCTGTCCGGTCTGATCGGGGCACTCATGTCGGCGGGTATGGCACCGGATCTCGCCGCTGCGGCCGGTGCCCGGGCGCACTCGCTCGCCGCGAACCTCGCCGCCCGTGACGGAGTGGGCGCCGCCCCGGTGTCCGCGAGCGCGATCCTGTCGCAGGTCAGGGCCGCGGTGCGCACGCTGCGCCGGTATTGACGCCGGACCGGCGTGGTGGTCATATATGTCCGAATTGTGATCGGAACGCCACCACCAGCGCGCGGCGCGCGAATCGGGCAGTGGCAGGATCGAAGATCATGACCACCGCAGCACGCACCCAGGAACAGCACCGACACGCCCAGCCCCAGGCCGAGGCGGTGATCGACCTGGATGCGGTCGCGGACAACGTTCGCCTGCTGCGCGAATACGCGGGGGACGCCGCGGTGATGGCCGTGGTCAAGGCCGACGCCTACAACCACGGCGCCGTGCAGGTCGGGAAGGCGGCGCTCGCCGCCGGCGCGCGGGAACTCGGTGTCACGACCCTCGCCGAAGCTCTGGAGCTGCGCGCGGCGGGCATCGACGCGCCCATCCTGGCGTGGCTGCACACCGTCGACGCCGATTTCGCGCCCGCGATCGCCGCCGGCGTCGAGATCGGTGTGTCCTCGCCCCGTCATCTCGCCTCCGTCGTCGCCGCCGCGCGCGAGACCGGCATCACCGCGACGGTCACCGTCAAGATCGACACCGGACTCAACCGTGGTGGCGTCGCCCGCGACGAATGGCAGGACTTCCTGCGCGACCTCGGTCGCGTGCAGGCGGAAGGCGCGGTGCGGTTCCGGGGTGCGTTCTCCCATCTCGCACACGCCGACGAGCTCAACCACCCGGAGATCGACGCGCAGCGGGACCGGCTGATCGAGGCCGTCGCCGATCTGCGTCGGCAGGGCACCGCCCCGGAAGTGGTGCACCTGTCGAACTCCGCCGCCGCCGTCACCCGCCCCGACCTGCGATTCGACATGATCCGGCCCGGAATCGCGATGTACGGGTTGTCTCCGATTCCCGAGGTCGGTGACTACGGGTTCCGGCCCGTGATGACGCTGCGGACGAGGGTGGCGCTCGTGAAGAAGGTGACAGCAGGATCCGGGGTGTCCTACGGGCATCACTGGATCGCGCCGGTGGACACCACCGTGGCGGTGTTGCCCATGGGCTACGCGGACGGAATCCGGAGGAATCTCAGCGGCCGCTTCGAGGTGTTCCTCGGTGGCCGGCTCCGGCCCCAGGTCGGCCGCGTGTGCATGGACCAGATCGTGGTGGACCTGGGCTCGGACGGCGGTGGAGTAAGCGAAGGCGATCATGCGTTGTTCTTCGGTGACGGACGCCACGGAGAGCCCAACGCCCAGGACTGGGCGGACCTGCTGGACACGATCAACTACGAGGTCGTGACCGGCGTCGGCGGACGCACCGTACGGACCTACATCGGTGGTGAAGGAGGCGGGTCGGAATGAGCATGATGGGCAGGATGGGGCTTTTCGCCGCGAGTCTGGCCACCCTCGCCTCCGCGGCCGGCCTGTACGCGGTGCGATCCGCGGGCATGCCCGCCCCCGAGATCTATGCCGACGAGGACTTCGACGCGATGCTGGCCGCGCCCAAGCGCATCGTCACCACCGAGGACGGGGTCGAACTCGCCGTGCGCGAATTCGGATCCCCGCGTGCCCCGCTGACCGTCGTGTTCGTCCACGGATACTGCCTTCGCATGCAGTCCTGGCACCTGCAGCAGCGTTACCTCACCGAACGGTGGGGCCGCGACGTCCGGATGGTGTTCTACGACCAGCGCGGGCACGGCGAATCCGGTGCCGCCGGAGCGAAGTCCTGCACCATCGCGCAACTCGGTCGCGACCTCGGCCGCGTCATCGACGAGACCACCCCGGGCGGGCCCGTCGTGGTCGTCGGGCATTCGATGGGTGGCATGACCGCCATCGCGCTCGCCGCGCAGCGCCCCGACCTGTTCGACTCCCGGATCGTGGGTGTCGGTCTGCTCTCGACCACCGCGGCCGGCCTGAGCAAGACCGGGCTGGGCCGCAACCTGGAGAACCCGGTGATCGACGGGTTCCGTTATACCGCCCGCACCGCCCCCGGGTTCGTGCAGTACGCCCGCGGCACCGCGAAGGCGATCGTCTCGCCGATCCTGCGGGCCGCTTCGTACGGCACGGTCGTGAGCCCGCGGCTGGTGGAATTCTCCGACCGCATGCTCAACGAGACGTCGGTGCTGACCATCGTCAACTTCCTCCGCACCCTGGAACTGCACGACGAATCAGCCGCCCTGCCGACCGTCGGGAGGGTGCCGGTCCTGGTGCTGTGCGGTGATGCCGACATGGTGATCCCGTTCTCCGGCTCCGAGGAACTCGCCGCGAGTCTGCCGGACTGCGAGCTCAAGCGGGTGCGGGGCGCAGGGCACCTCGTCCAGCTCGAGTTCCCGGAGGTCGTGTGCAAGGCCTTGGACCGGCTCGTGCAGCGGGCCTTCGCATACGACGCGCGCAACCGGCGGGCCGTCGGTGTCTGAACACGTGAAGGATGATGCTGTGTCCGACCACGCCGTGTCCGATCACGCCGGCGAGCAGTACGCCGAGCTGCCGACCGTCGAGGACACCGAAGCGCTGGGCCGCCGGCTCGCCGCGGACCTGCAGGCGGGCGACCTGGTGGTGCTCGACGGACCCCTCGGCGCCGGAAAGACTGCGCTGACCAGGGGTATCGCCGCAGGTCTCGGGGTGCAGGGGCGGGTCACCTCGCCGACATTCGTGATCGCCCGCGAGCACCGGCCGGGGGAGCGCCCCGGCGGGAAACCGGTAGGGCTCGTGCACGTGGACGCCTACCGGCTCGGCGACGGCCCGGACGCCCTGGACGAACTCGACGCCCTCGATCTCGACACCGACCTGACCGCCGCGGTCGTCGTCGTCGAATGGGGCGAGGGACTCGTGGAGAAGCTGACCGACCGGCATCTGCGGGTGCGGTTGCGTCGCGACCCCGAATCCGATGTGCGCCGTGCCACCTGGGGCTGGGTCGGGTAACTATCAAACCGGCGGTATCCTGGGTAATCGTGCTCGTTCTCGCCGTCGATACCGCCACCCCCGCCGTGACCTCGGGGCTGGTCCGCCTCGGCGACGGCACGCCGCAGAATCTCGAGACCCTGTCGGTGCGGGTCTCCGACAATCCGCGGGGACACGCCGAGATCCTCACGCCCCAGATCCTCGAATGCCTCGCCGAAGCGGGATGCGAATCGGCGGACCTCGACGCTGTCGTCGTCGGTGTGGGTCCCGGACCCTTCACGGGATTGCGCGTAGGGATGGCGACCGCCGCCGCGTTCGGTGACGCGCTGGGCATCCCGGTATACGGAGTGTGCACCCTCGATGGGCTCGCCGCGGACGTGTACGCGGCCGATGAGAACGGCCCCGATCTGCTCGTCGTCACCGACGCCCGCCGCCGCGAGGTGTACTGGGCGCGATACGCCGAGGGTCGCCGGGTGGAGGGTCCCGAGGTGCGCAAACCCGCCGAGGTGACGGCCGCGCCCTCGCAGCGGGTCGCGGGATCACCCGCCCACACCCCGCTGTTCGACCTGCCCGCCGTGCCGGTGCACACGCCGTCGCCGGCCGGGCTGGTCGCGGTCGCCGCACCCGAGCTGCTCGCCGCGACCGCACCGCAGCCGTTGGTGCCGCTGTACCTGCGTCGGCCGGATGCGGTGGAGACGGCGGCCCGGAAGAAATGACCGTGTCCATCGATGCGCTGCGCCCGGACGACGTCGAGCGTTGCGCGGAACTCGAAAAGGTCCTGTTCCCCGGGGACGACCCGTGGAGTGCCGACGCGTTCCGGTCGGAACTGGCGTCCCCGCACAACCACTACGTGGCCGCCCGCGACGACGACGGTCGCCTGATCGGTTACGCCGGTCTGGCCCGGCTCGGTACCGGTGTGCACCCCGAATCGGAGGTGCACACGATCGGTGTCGACCCGGACCTGCGGCAACGCGGCATCGGGGGCGCGTTGCTCGACGAGCTGCTGCGTGTCGCCGACGCCTGGGGCGGCCCGGTGTTCCTCGAGGTGCGGACCGACAACGACGCGGCGATCGCGTTGTACCGGCGTGAGGGCTTCGAGATCGTGGGCACCAGGAAGCGTTATTACCAGCCGAGCGGCGCCGACGCGTACACCATGTGTCGGCCGGACCGGCGAGAGGAGCGAAAGCCGTGATCGTGATGGGCATCGAGAGCTCGTGCGACGAGACGGGTGTCGGGATCGTCCGGTGGGTCGGCGACGGCACGCTCGAACTGCTCGCCGACGAGGTGGCTTCGAGCGTCGACGAGCACGCCCGCTTCGGCGGCGTGGTGCCGGAGATCGCGTCCCGCGCGCATCTCGAGGCGATCGTCCCGACAATGCGCCGGGCGCTGGCGGCCGCCGGCATCGGCAAGCCCGATGCCGTGTGTGTCACCATCGGCCCGGGCCTGGCCGGCGCGCTGCTCGTGGGGGTCGCCGCCGCGAAGGCGTACGCCGCGGCCTGGAACGTGCCGTTCTACGCGATCAACCACCTGGCCGGGCACGTCGCCGTCGACACGATCGAGAACGGTCCGATGCCGCCGTGCATCGCGCTGCTGGTTTCGGGCGGGCACACCCACCTGCTGCATGTCGAGGACCTCGGCAAGCCGATCGTCGAGCTCGGCACCACCGTCGACGACGCGGCCGGTGAAGCGTTCGACAAGGTGGCACGACTGCTGGACCTCGGATATCCCGGTGGCCCCGTGCTGGACAAGCTGGCCCAGCAGGGCGATCCGACCGCTGTGGTCTTTCCGCGCGGCATGACCGGGCCGCGCGATGCGCGCCACGACTTCTCGTTCTCCGGTTTGAAGACCGCGGTCGCGCGGCATGTCGAAGCGCTGGAACGCGCCGGGCAGCCGGTTCCCGTCGCCGATGTCGCGGCCGGATTCCAGGAGGCGGTCGCCGACGTGCTCACCATGAAGGCGGTGCGCGCGGCTCAGGATGTCGGTGTCGACACGCTCGTGCTCGGTGGCGGCGCGACCGCGAATTCGCGGTTGCGTGCGCTCGCGCGGGAACGGTGCGAGGCCGCCGGGATCACGCTGCGGGTGCCGCGGCCGCGGTTGTGCACCGACAACGGTGTGATGATCGCGGCGCTCGGTGCGCACCTCATCGCCGGGGGCGCGCAGCCGTCGCTGCTGACCGCCGCCACCGATCCCGGCCTGCCGGTGTCCGTGAGCCAGGTGGTCTGAACCGGTCTCATCCGCCGACGGTGGATCCGGCCGGCGGTAGTGCCGGTGCTTCCGGTGTTGCGGGCATGAGTGTCGGAGCACCCGAGTCCGCCCCGATCGGAGTCCGATCCGGCTGAGACGTCCCCGGCGCACCGGGTTCCGTCGTGACCGGCTCCTCCGGGTTCGGTTGCGGCGTCGTCGATCCGGCGTCGGGCACCGTCGTCGGCGGCAGCGGGGTCGTGGTCACCGGCGGGGTGGAGGTCGGCGGGGTCGGCTGCGGGGGCGTGGTTCCCGACGTGGTCGAGCCCGGACGCTCGTCGTCGTCATCGGGGCTCTGCGTGGTCGGCG
>NZ_JADZGH010000038.1:0-5407 GCF_015865005.1 Rhodococcus sp. CX | reverse complement strand
GTGGCGGGCGATCGCCGCATTCGGCGGCGTGTGGCTGATGTGCGAGGGCGCGCTGCTGGTGTTCGAGGCGGCGGCGGTGGCCGGTGTGCCGGTCCCCCGCCTCGACACCGCACGGTTCGCGCAGTTCGCGGGGACCGTGGGCTCCGGGCGGATCGGGGTCGCGGCGTTCGGGTGTGTCGCGGCGTGCACCGTCGTCGCGGTCGTCGCGTACCGGCGAGATGCGTCGTGGCCGACGGCTCCGGTGCTCGCGGTGGCGGCGCCGGCGCTGATCGCGCGACCGGTGTCCGGGCACATGTCGCAGCAGCCTCTGGGTTCGCTGCTCGATGCGTTGCACGTCCTCGCGGCCGGTCTGTGGGTCGGTGTGCTGGTCGCGCTCGCGCTGACGGTGCGCTCTCGGGGCGCGTGGGCCAGGCTGCTGCCGCGCTATTCGACGCTCGCGACGTGGTGCGTCGCGGTGCTGGCCGCGACCGGGGTGATCGACGCGGCGGTGCGGCTGGGCTCGCTGTCCGCGCTGGTCGACACCGGTTACGGCCGCATCGTGCTGGCCAAGACCGTGGTCCTCGCCGGCCTGGTGGCTCTGGGGGCGCGGTGGCGTCGCACGTGGGTGCCCGCCGCGACCGCGCACCGCGCGACCGCGGAAGTGTCGCTGCGCAACGCGGTGCTCGAGGTGTGCGCGACCTCGGTCGCGTTCGGGTTGGCCGCCGCCCTCGCGACCTCCCCCTGAGCGCACCGACTTCAGCCGACGAGACTCGCCGCGCGCCGCAGATCGCGGACCAGGGATTCGAGCGCGTCGTCGCGGCCGGTGCGCATCCGCAGGATCGCCGACGGATGCACGGTCGCGATGATCTGCGGGTCGGACGACAGCTTCAGTTCGGGGTCGGCGTGCAGGACCTGGCCGCGATGTTCGGTGATCCGGAAGGACGGGCCGAGCAGTGCCTGCGCGGCCGTCGCCCCGAGACACACCAGCACGTCGGGGCGGACCGCTTCGAGTTCGGCGAACAGCCACGGCCGGCACGCGATCACCTCGCCGCGCGACGGCTTCTTGTGGATGCGCCGCTTGCCGCCGGCCTCGCGGGCGAACTTGAAGTGTTTGACGGCGTTGGTGACGTAGACGTCGCCGCGGTCGATCCCGGCCTTCTCGAGGGCACGGTCGAGCAGGTGCCCGGCGGGCCCGACGAAGGGCTCGCCGGCGCGGTCCTCCTGGTCGCCGGGTTGTTCGCCGACGAGCAGCAGCCGCGCGGTCGCGGGTCCGTCCCCGAAGACGGTGGGACCCGCGTATCGGTACAGATCACAGCCGCGGCATCCGGCGGCCGCGGACGCGAGGGCGTCGAGGTCGGTGCTCGCCGGCAGGTACTGTTCGGCGCCGGGATGTTTGGCCATACCTGCTGGATACCCGGTGTTCGGTACCGGAACCGTGCGACCCCCCAGCGGTCGTATGAAATGTCACAGAAATAAAAGATTGCACCGCTGCAGAGTTACGATCGGCCGACCGATCCAGGAGACGACCCGATGCCGAGAACCGCGACGACGGCAGCGCAGACTCGCCGCCGCTCGAGGCTGCGCACCGTGGCCCGGCACCCCGCGACACGTGTATTCGTCGGGCTCGCGGTCGTCGCCGCGGCCGCCTGGATCCTCCGCGCCCAGCTTCCCGCCCTGTCCACGATCCGCGACGCCGTGCTCGACGCTCAGGTGCAGTGGGTGATCGGGGCGCTTGCCGTCCAGATGGTCGCGATGCACATGCTGGCCCGCCTGCAGAACGTCGTGGTCTCGGCGTTCGGGGGTGAGATGTCGCGGCGCCGCTCGGAGCTGGTGACCTACGCGTCCACCGCCGTGACGCAGGGACTGCCCGCCGGTGGCGCGTTCGCGGCGGGCTACAACTACCGCTGGCTCACGTTCGCGGGCCTGACGCCCGGTCACGCGGTGGTCGCGCTGACCTTGTCCGCCGGGGTGTCGATGCTGGCCCTGGGCGTGGTCTATTCGGCGACCGTCAGTCCGCGGCTGGCCGAGTGGATGGTCGACGACGTGCTCCACGTCGTCCTCGCGGCATGCGTCGCCGCCGGGATCGCCGTGGTCGTGGCCGCCGCCGAGGTGGCCCGGCGACGCGCGCCCGCCCCGACCGTCGAAATCCCCCCGGATGCCGGTTGGAAGGCGAAACTCGCGAACACGCTCGCCGAGGTCGCCCGGCTCCCGCGGAGGGTGTGGCACCGGGTGTTCGCACTGACCACCGCGAAATGGATGTTCGACCTGTTGTGCCTGATCGCGGCGTGCCTAGCCGTCGGTATCGAGGCGGGGGTCGCCTCCCTCGCCACGCTGCACGTGGCGACGCAGGTGGCCCGGCAGATCCCGTTGACCCCGGGCGGTATCGGCATTGTCGAGGCCGGCCTGGTCGCCGGTCTCGTCGCGCTGGGATTCGACGCCGGACCGGCCGCCGCCGCCGTCGCGATCTACCGCCTGTGCACCTACTGGTTCCCGCTGGTCGCCGGAGCCGGGAGCATTCCGCTGCTGCGGCACGTCGCGCGCCGCGAGTCCGTTCGACTGCCCGAGGACCGGCGCGCACCCGCAGCGGCATAGCCGCTGCGCCGTGGCCACAGCGCCGCGGCACTGCACTACGGTGATACCGATGGCTGGAGGACTCTCGTGACCGATACCGGGCCGAAGCCCTCGCTGCGTTCGCGCAAGCGGGCTCGGACGTGGACCGCGATCCATTCGGCGGCGGCAGCCGCCGCGCTCGCCCACGACCGGCTCGCCGACGTGACGATCGAGTCGATCGTCGCGGAGGCCGATGTCTCCGCACGCACGTTCTTCAACTATTTCGCGTCGAAGGAGGACGCCGTCCTCGGGTTGCGCGCCCCGGCGATCGACGAGCGCACCGCGGCCGAGTTCACCCTCGGCGCCGACGAGGACGCCGTGGAGAAGGTCACCCGCCTGCTGTTCGACGTGCTGCAGAGTTCCGGACCCGGTCCCGAGCAGCGCGAACGGAACGCCGAGCTCACCTGCCGTCATCCGGAGCTGGCGCGCCGCCGCATGGCGCACGTCGACACCGCGCAGTCGCTGGTGTCGGATCTGGTTGCGGAGAAACTCGCCGAGTCCGATCGCCCCGTCACCGGCGGTGTCGGCACCCGCGAGGCCGCGCAGATGCTCGTTCTGTCGGCGGGCGCGATCATCCGGTTCGCGATGCGCTCGTCGATCGCGGAACCGGAGGCCGACGTCGAGACGCTCGTCGACCGGGCGCTCACGGTGTTCCGGGAAGTGACCGGGTTCCGGGCGACGGCGTCCCGCTGAACGCGGTCAGGCCGGGACGGTCGGCCGCGAGCGGACCGGACCGAGACCGCGCGCGACGAGGACCGCGGTGATCGCCGCGGCGGCCATGATCGACGCGAGCACCATGATCTGGAACCGTCCGGCCTCGAGCGGCGACAAGCCCCCGAAAATCGCGCCGACGAACGCGCCGGGGAGCGTCACCAGGCCGGTGGTCTTGGTCTGATCGGTCGCCGGGATCAGCGCGGCGTGCACCGCGACCCGGGTGAGTTCGGCCGTCGACTGGCGCGGGGTTGCGCCGAGCGCGAGCCATCCCTCGACCTCCTCCCAGCGGCTGTCGACGATCTCGAGGAAACGCCGCCCGGCCAGGGCCGCGACGGTCATGGCGTTGCCGATGACGATGCCGCCGATGGCGAGTGCGTAGCGCGGCGACAGTTCGATGGCACCGGTCGCGAACACGATCGCCAGGGCCACCCCCGCACCGGCCAGGATCGCGACCGCGACGATCCCGAGTGTGGCGGTGCCGCGGCCGATCCGGCGCGTCGCGGTCCACGTGGCCACCGCGAACATCACCCCGAGGACGCCCGCCACCCAGCGACCGTCGGTGATGACGCCGCTGAGCACGAGACTGATGAGAGCGAGCTGGACGGCCCCGCGCGCGATCGCGAGTGCGGGCGCGAACCGGTGCGGAACCCCGTACGCCCACAGCACCGCGGTGGCCACGACGACAAGGACGAGCACACCGACCAGTGACTGGGTGAGGACGTGCAGGTCGGCGGTCACCTGTGAAGGCTAGCGACCGCGAACGCGTCGACGGTGGACATCTGCTCAGGGTGCACAGAACGATTCAGCCGGGTCTATTTTTGCAGTAATGTAAATTTCCATGGCCGAAAACTCGGGTGACGCCCCCGCTTCCCAGTCACCCCGCGGGCTGGTGTTCCTGTTCGCCGGGCTCATGCTCACCATGCTGCTGGCCTCGCTGAACCAGACCGTGCTCAACCCCGCGCTGCCGACGATCGTCGGCGAACTGCACGGCGCCGACCTCATGCTGTGGGTCATCACCGTCTACATCCTCGCGTCGACGATCATGATGCCCGCGTACGGCAAGCTCGGCGATCTCTTCGGCCGAAAGCCGTTGCTGCTCGGCGCAATCGGCGTTTTCCTCGTCGGCTCGGTCGTGAGCGCGACCGCCGGCGACATCACCTGGCTCATCGTCGGCCGCACGATCCAGGGTGTCGGCGGCGGTGGTCTGATGATCCTGTCGCAGGCCGCGATCGCCGACGTCATCCCGGCCCGTGAACGCGGCCGGTACATGGGCATCATGAGCGGCGTGTTCGCGCTGTCGTCGGTGGCCGGCCCGCTGCTCGGCGGCTGGTTCACCGAGGGCCCGGGCTGGCGGTGGGTCTTCTGGATCACGGTGCCGCTCGGCCTGCTCGCCGCGACCGCGGCGATCGTGTTCCTGCGACTGCCTGCGAGAACCGGCCCCCGCCCGTCGATCGACGTCGCCGGCATGGCGGTCCTGTCCGTCACCACCACCGGCATCGTGCTGATCGGCACGTGGGGCGGCACGACGTATGCGTGGACGTCCACGACGATCCTCGCCCTGATCGCCGGCACCGTCGCCGCCGCGGCGCTGTTCGTGTTCGTCGAGTCCCGCGCCGCCGAACCCGTGCTGCCGCTGCACCTGTTCCGCGACCGCAACTTCGACCTCATCACCGTGTCCGGCCTGCTCGTGAGTGTCGCGCTGTTCGGTGTCGCCGGATATATGCCGACCTACCTGCAGATGGTCGCCGGGGTCAGCGCCACCGAAGCCGGCCTGCTCATGCTCCCGATGATGGGGTCGCTGTTCCTCACCTCCACCATCGCCGGCCGCGATCAGCACCGAACCGATGATCGGGATGATCTTGTAGCGGCCGGTGTTGCTCACCACGCGGCCGGACTGACATTGCTGTCGCTGCTCACCGTCGACACCGCGCTGTGGGTGCTGTGCTGTTTCCTCGCCGTCGTCGGGGTGGGGTTGGGCATGACCGGGCAGCTCATGGTGCTCGTCGTCCAGAACTCGTTCCCCATCGAAGAGGTCGGCACCGCGACCGCGGGCAACAACTATTTCCGGCAGATCGGCGCGACGCTGGGCTCCGCGGTCGTCGGC
>NZ_JADZGH010000037.1:24653-25400 GCF_015865005.1 Rhodococcus sp. CX | reverse complement strand
GCTGCGGACCGCTCCCCCGGTCGAGGCAGCGTCCGCGAATGCGGCACCCGCCCCGGAAGCGGCCCCGGCGCCCGCCCCGGAGGCGGCTCCGGCGCCCGAGCCGGCACCGGCTCCCGCTCCCTGAGCGAAGAAGTTCACGGCCGCCACCAGCGCTCGAGGACACGGGCAACCCCGTCCTCGGCGTTGGTGGCGGTCACTTCGTCTGCGGCGGCCTTCGCGTCGGGATGGGCGTTCTCGACCGCCACCCCGTACCGGGCCATCGTGAGCATCGGAATGTCGTTGGGCATGTCCCCGAACGCCACGATGCCGTCCTCGGGCACCCCGAGCAGCTCGGCCGCCGCCCGGAGACCCGACGCCTTCGTCACGCCCGACGCCGAGATCTCGATCAGGCCGTTGTCCGTCGAATAGGTCACGTCCACCAGGCCCGCGAGCGCGGGCACGAGCGCGTCGGCCATCTCCCGGCTCGTCGCCGTCGCCATCCGGATGAGCAGCTTGATGGCGGGTTCGGCGATCACCTCGTGCTCGGCGAGCTCGGTGTTGTCCGGGTTCAACCACGCATGTTCGTAACCCGGGGCACTGACGAACTGGGGGCTCGCCGCGTCGTGAGCGCTCGCCGCGACCCGCTCGGCGGCCAGCCCGGCACCGGGCAACGCGAGGCGGGCGACGTCCGCGATCCACGCCAGCTCCTCGGCGGACAGCAGCGTCGTGTGGAGAACGCGGTCGGTCGCACTGTCGTAGATCACCGCG
>NZ_JADZGH010000037.1:20641-24643 GCF_015865005.1 Rhodococcus sp. CX | reverse complement strand
ACCGACAGCGGGGCGTATCCGAGTTCCTCGACGACCGGAGGAATCCACCGCGGCGGCCGGCCCGTGGCCAGCACGAACGGCGTCCCCGACTCCACGACCGCGTGCACGGCGGCACGGGTCCGCTCCGACACGCGGTTCGCGTCGTCGATCAGGGTGCCGTCGACATCGGTGGCGACGAGGCTCGGAACGGGAGAACTCACCAAGTCACTGTCCCGGAGTCCCGGAGTCGGTGCCCGGTCCGGCCGCGCGGCCTTCCCGTTCGGCGCGTTCGCGTTCCTTGCGGGCGCGACGTTCCGCGGCGACGCGGGCGTCCTCGGCGTCGGCCTCCTCGCGACCGGGCGCCGATCCGCCGAGCCGGCGCGGCACCCAGTAGGCACCCGGCTCGTGCTCGTAGCCCTGCTGCACCTCGTGCAGCATCTTCTCCATCACCGCGTGCAGTTCCGCGGTGGTCTCCGAGGCCGGCTCGTGCGGGACGACGGGGGCGCCGACCTTGATGACGATCGGCGTGTTGGTGCGGCCCAGACGCTTGGGATGCCCCTTCGTCCACACGCGCTGCGAGCCCCAGATGATCATCGGCACGATCGGCACACCCGCCTCGAGTGCCATGCGCGCGGCACCGGACCGGAAGTCCTTCAGCTCGAAGCTGCGGCTGATCGTCTCCTCGGGGAACACGCCGACGAGTTCCCCGGAGCGGAGCGCCTCAACCGCGCGGCGGTAGGACTCACCGGCGTCGCCGCGGTCGACGGGGATGTGCTTCATCGCGCGCATCATCGGGCCGGAGATCTTGTTGTCGAAGACCTCCTTCTTCGCCATGAAGCGGATGTACCGCTTGGTGGCGCGCGCCGGGATGCCCGCGTAGGTGAAGTCCATGTATCCGGTGTGGTTCATCGCGATGACCGCGCCGCCGGTCGCCGGGATGTGTTCCTCCCCGGTGATGGTGAACTTCAGGCCCTGCGCAGCGAAGAGCGTGCGCGCCACGCCGATGATGGTCCGGTAGAAGGGTTCCACGACGGCCAGAGTAGCCGGAACCGCCGGATCTGCACCGACCACGACACCCGAATCGACCCCGCCCGGGACAGTGCCGAACTGCCTGGCCGAAGTGAGCCGAACGGCGCCGCCTACCCTGGTAGGCACGCCGGTCGCCAGTTCAGGAGGGCAACGTAGTGCAGATCACCAGCGTCGGACACGCCGGGTTCCACATCCAGACCGAGGCGGGATCGATCCTGTGCGACCCGTGGGTGAACCCCGCGTACTTCGCATCGTGGGTGCCTTTCCCGGACAACACGCAGCTCGACTGGGACGCCCTCGGCGACGTCGACTACCTGTACGTTTCGCACCTGCACAAGGACCACTTCGACCCGGGAACGCTGAGCAAGCACGTCAACAAGGACGCGACCGTGCTGCTGCCGGACTACCCGGTCCCGGACCTGAAGCGTGAGCTCGAAGCCCTCGGTTTCACGAAGTTCTTCGAGACCACCGATTCCGTCAAGCACAGCGTGACCGGACCCAAGGGCTCGCTCGACGTCATGATCATCGCGCTGCGCGCGCCCGCCGACGGCCCGATCGGCGACTCCGGTCTCGTGGTGTCCGACGGCACGACGACCGTCTTCAACATGAACGACGCGCGGCCGATCGACATGGATCCGATGCTCGAGGCGTTCGGTCACATCGACATCCACCTGCTGCAGTACTCCGGTGCCATCTGGTACCCGATGGTCTACGACATCCCGGCCGGCACGAAGCGCAACTTCGGCAAGCAGAAGCGTCAGCGCGGCATGGACCGCTGCCGCTCCTACATCGAGCAGGTCGGGGCGACGTGGATCGTGCCGTCCGCGGGCCCCCCGGTGTTCCTCGATCCCGAGCTGCGCGACCTCAACGACGACCACGGCGACGTCGGCAACATCTTCCCGGACCAGCAGGTGTTCCTCGAGCAGCTGCGGATCCACGGCCGCGACGGCGGCCTGCTGATGATTCCGGGTTCGGTCGTGGATCTGACCGGCAGCGATCGGATGACCCTCACGCATCCGATCCCGGACGAGCAGGTCGATCGGATCTTCACCGACAAGGCCGCCTACATCGAGGAGATGGCGCAGCGGTTCGCGCCGATCATCGAGGCCGAGAAGGCGACGTGGGCGCCGGCCGAGGGCGAGCCGCTGCTCGGAGCGCTCAAGGCGAAGTTCGAGCCGATCATGGCGCAGTCCGATCTGATCTGCGACGGCATCGGGTATCCGGTCGGGCTCGTGATGGGTGACGAGACCGCCGTGCTCGACTTCCCGAAGCGGGTCGTCCGCGAACCGATCGAGGGCGAGGGCAAGTACCGCTACGGCTTCCGCATCGCGCCGGAACTCGTGCGCACCGTGCTGCGCGACGACGAGCCGGACTGGGTCAACACCATCTTCCTGTCCACCCGGTTCACGGCGTGGCGCGTGGGCGGCTACAACGAGTTCCTCTACACGTTCTTCAAGTGCCTGACCGACGAGCGCATCGCGTACGCGGACGGCTGGTTCGCCGAGGCGCACGACGATTCGGCGTCGATCGAGATCGGGGGCTACGAGGTCCAGCGTCGCTGCCCGCACCTGAAGGCCGACCTGTCGAAGTTCGGTGTCGTCGACGGCACCACCCTGACCTGCAACCTTCACGGCTGGCAGTGGGATCTCGAGACGGGCCGCTGCAAGACGTCCAAGGGCCACGAGCTGCGCTGCACCAAGCTCTGATCCTGTCCCGCCCCTGCCCCGTCACCCGGCGGGGCGGGGGCGGTGGGGCAGCATGTGCGGTGCCGCGACCGCGGTCAGCAGCACCGGCACCGCGACCGCGGCGACGAGGATCGACAGCGACAGCCACGCGGACCCCACCGCGAAGCCCGCGAACAGGGCGAGCGACGCGACCTCGCTGGTCAGACCGGCCACCGACGTGACGGTCGCGCGCGCCGATCCGGACATCGCGTCCTGCATCCGCACCTCGGCGACGATCCCCGCGTTGTGCAGGATGCCGTATCCGATGCCGATCGCGACGAATCCCGCGACTCCCCCGGCGACCGCCCCGACCGCGAGCAGCGCCGCGGCCGCGCACAGCACGACGGCCATGGTCCGCCCGGTCATGACGGCGGTCCGTCCGGCGACCGCGGCCCCGACGATCTGCCCGACGACCGTGATCGACACCAGCAGCGGCGCCTGCGCGGTCGACGCACCGCCGTCACGGGCGAGCAGGCCGAAGTACTCCTCGAGCGCCAGGAACGACATCAGCACTGCCGTGAGCAGCACCGCCCGCCGGACGACCACGTCGGTGCGGATCTCGTGCGTCCCGGCGCGCAGCACCCCCACGTAGCGCGCGACGAAGGTGCCACCGTCGTCCGGTGCAGGTTCGGTGCTGTCGACCCGAACCGTCCGGGGTGCCGGCGGGAGCGTGAACACCAGCAGGCCGTCGACGACGGTGATCGCGATCGAAACCCACCCGACCAGCCCGTAACCGCCAAGGGCGTAGAGCGGACCGGCCGACGCGGTCGCGACGAACACGCTGGTCACCTCGGCGGAGTTCACGTACCCCTGGACGGTCGCGTACCGGTCCCGCGCGCCGAGTGCCGCCAGTTCCTCGTACAGCAACGCCTCGAACGTGCCGGACTTCATGGACTCGGCCAGCCCCCACAACGCGAAGCCGGCCGCGAAGCCCCAGTAGCTCGGCACCAGCATCCACAGGGTGAACGACGCGGTGAGAAGGACGGCGCTACCGAACAGCAGGGTCCGGCGCGGCACGATGTCGGCCCACGCCCCGGACGGCACCTCGGTCACGAACGCCGCGATGGACCACACCGCGAACAGCGAGGAGATCTGTGCCGTCGACAGGCCGTTGTCCTCGAACAGCAGGCCGTACACGCCGTAGAGCGGCACCAGTTCGCGCGTCGCGGAATACGCGACGGCGCGGACGGTCAACGATGTGGTCGGTGCAAGTCAACATCGACGGGACATGCACAGAATCGTCCCACCTCGGCGCCGCCTCATCCAGTGA
>NZ_JADZGH010000037.1:12834-20499 GCF_015865005.1 Rhodococcus sp. CX | reverse complement strand
GCGCGAGGGATTCGCCGAGGTGACGCTGGAGGTGCAGGAGTTCCACTGCAACGCCGTGGGCAGCGTGCACGGCGGGGTCGTCGCGACACTGTTCGACACCGCGATGGGCTTCTCCGTGGCGAGCACCCTCGCCCCGGGCGTCGGCTACACCACCCTCGACCTGCAGGTGCGCTACCTGCGGGCGGTGCAGCCGGGACACCTCATCCGGGTGCAGGGCTTCTGCGAGCATTCGGGACGCCGGACCGCGACGTCGCGCGGCGAGGCCCGTGACGAGCAGGGCAGGCTCGTGGCGAGCGGTTCGACCACCTGCATGATCCTGGGCTGACCCGGAGGGCCACCCCAGTTCGTACCCCACCTTCGACCGAGCGAGTGGCACACCCGGTCGGTCGAAGGAGACGAGGGATACATTCGCTCGCCCAAGGCGGCCGGCACGTCGGCTCGCCGAAGGCGGCGCGACCTCAGCCGATCGGCTCGAGCACCTCACGCCCGACGAACGGAACGAGCGCTGCCGGCACCTTCACGGAGCCGTCGGCCTGCTGGTGGTTCTCGAGGATCGCGACGAGCCAGCGCGTGGTGGCGAGGGTGCCGTTGAGGGTCGCGGCGATCTGCGGCTTGCCGTTCTCGTCCCGGTAGCGGACACCGAGGCGGCGGGCCTGGAAGGTCGTGCAGTTCGACGTCGACGACAGTTCGCGGTAGCGCTCCTGCGTCGGCACCCACGCCTCGCAGTCGAACTTGCGGGCGGCGGACGAACCGAGGTCGCCGCCGGCGACGTCGATGATCCGGTAGGGCACGTCGATCGCGGCGAGCATCTCGCGTTCCCACGCCAGCAGGCGCTGGTGCTCGTCGGTGGCGTCCTCGGGCTTGCAGTAGACGAACATCTCCACCTTGTCGAACTGGTGGACGCGGATGATGCCGCGGGTGTCCTTGCCGTAGCTGCCCGCTTCGCGGCGGAAGCACGACGACCAGCCGGCGTACCGCTTCGGGCCCGCGGACAGGTCGAGGATCTCGCCCGAGTGGTAGCCGGCGAGAGGCACCTCGGAGGTGCCGACGAGGTACAGGTCGTCCTCTTCGAGGTGGTACACCTCGTCGGCGTGCTGACCGAGGAACCCGGTGCCCTGCATGATCTCGGGACGCACGAGCACCGGCGGGATCATCATCGTGAAGCCGTTGGCGGTGGCCTTCTGCGCGGCGAGCTGCAGCATCCCGAGCTGCAGCAACGCGCCGTAGCCGGTGAGGAAGTAGAAGCGCGCGCCGGACACCTTCGCGCCGCGTTCCATGTCGATCAGGCCCAGCGACTCGCCGAGCGTCAGGTGGTCCTTCGGCTCGAAGTCGAAGGTGGGCAGTTCACCGACGGTCTCGAGGGTGACGAAGTCGTCCTCACCGCCGGCCGGGGCACCTTCCTGCACGATGTTGGAGATCGCCAGGTGCGCGCGGTCGAGGGCTTCCTGCGCGGCGTGCTGCTCGGCCTCGAGCTCCTTGACCTTCGCGGCGAGTTCCTTCGCTCCGGCGAGCAGGGCGGGGCGTTCCTCGGGGGACGCCTGACCGACCTTCTTACCCAGCGCCTTCTGCTCGGCGCGGATGTTGTCGCCGGCGAGCACCGCGGCGCGGCGGGTCTCGTCGGCCTCCAGCAGGGCGTCGACGAGACCGGGGTCCTCACCTCGGGTGCGCTGCGAGGCACGGACGGCATCGGGATTCTCGCGGAGGAACTTGAGGTCGATCACGAGAGGGAAGCCTACCGGTGCCAGAGTTGCTGGTAGTCGTCCCTCCCGAACATCCGCGCGGCATCGTCCGCGGTGGGATAGCCGACGTAGGGGTCCGCACCGGCCGCCACGAGCGCCCGCACCACCTCTTCCGCCCCCTTGAACACCGCGCCCGCGAGGGGCGACTGCCCGCGATCGTTGAGCCGGTCGACGTCGGCACCCCGCTCGATCAGGAGATTCACGGCCCCGGGATGCGCGTGATAGGCGGCGAGCATGAGCAGGGTGTCGCCGGTGCCGTTGGTGAGATTCACCGGGCCGCCCGCATCGAGAAAGGCGGCGAGCGTGTCCGCGTCACCGGCCCGCGCCGCGTCGAACATCCGCTGGGCGATTTCCTGGACTTCGGGATCGATCGGATCGTCCGTCACGAACACCGAAATTACTCCCCACACCGGCGCCAGGCATGATGGATGACGATGGCCGAGGAGAAAGAACAGCAGTCCACGCGGCGCCCGCCGTCCGCGAAGCTGACCCGTCGCGCACCGTCAGCGCAGCTGACCCGTCGCGCATTGATACTGGTCGCCGCGGGCGCGGTTCTCGCCGCCGTCGCGACCGCCGTGTTCGCCGGGTTCGGCGACTCCGACGACGAGACCCCCACGGGCAGCGCGCTGCGCACGACCGGGGCGGTGGCCGGTGAAGCGTTCGGTACCGCGGTCGCCGGGGACTGCCTGACCTGGTCGGCGATCGACGCCAGCGATCTGGAGAAGGTCGACTGCGAACAGACCCACCTGTTCGAGGTGGTCGAGGACATCGACCTGAGCGTGTTCCCAGGCGCGGAGTGGGGTCCGGGCTCGCGATTCCCGTCGGTCCTGCGGTTCACGGAACTGCGCGACGAACATTGCGCGCCCGCCGCCATGGATTACCTGCAGGGGCGTTTCGACCCGCACGGCAAGTTCAGCGTCGGCCTCATCAATCCGGGCGAAGCGGGCTGGGAAGCCGGCGAACGCACCCTGCGCTGCGGGCTGCAGTTCTCGTCGACGACCGGCAATCTGCTGCCGATCGAGGGTCGCGTCGCCGATCAGGACCAGTCCCGCGCGTGGGAGGTCGGCACCTGCATCGGCATCAACAACGGGGTGCCCGCCGATCCGGTGGACTGCGCGCAACCGCACGCGTTCGAGGTCGCCGCGGTGGTGGACATGTCCGCCCAGTTCCCCGGCGGGGTGCCGAGCACGGAGGACCAGGACAAGTACCTCGAGACGACGTGCACCGAGACCACCAACGCCTACCTGGGCGATCCGGAGGCACTGCGCAACAAGACGCTGACGCTGTTCTGGGACAACCTGGACTTCGACAGCTGGCTCGCGGGCAGCCGCAAGGTGAACTGCTCGGTCGGCAAGCAGGTCGACGGGGGTGGATTCGCGTCGATCACCGGTTCGGCGAAGGGCGACATCCTGATCGACGGCCAGCCGCCGGTCCCGCCGCCGCCGGTGCCGGAGGGGCGGTCGCTGCCGACCCCGCTGCCGGGTGCGGCTCCGCTCCCGGGCGGCACGCGATGAGTGTCCGGATGGACGAGGAACGCTTCGAGGAACTGGTCTCCGAGGCGTTGGACCTGATTCCGCAGCAGCTCGCCGAGGCGATCGACAACGTGGTGGTGCTCGTCGATGCGCGGCACGACGAGGAGCCGGACCTGCTGGGCCTCTACCACGGGATTGCGCTGACGGAACGCGACTCGCACTATGCCGGGTCGCTGCCGGACACGATCACCGTCTACCGGGACGCGATCCTCGACATCTGCGAGTCCGAGGACGATGTGGTGCACGAAGTGGCGGTCACCGTGATCCACGAGATAGCGCACTACTTCGGAATCGAGGAGGACCGCCTCCACGAACTGGGCTGGGGCTGACCGGACCGGCCGCCCCAGCGCGTGTTCTACAAGCCTGTTGTTCTACGAGCCTTGCTGTTCTACAAGCTCAGCGCGTCACTTGTTGCGCTGCATGAAGTGCGGGTTGACCGTCGAGATCCACAGCAGTGCCAGCGATCCCAAGATCACCTGCAGCACCACGATGATCACCACAGCCACGCCCACGATTTCGAGAATGTCACCCATGCCGTAGGACCTTACATTGTCGGGTCTCCGGCCCCTCGGGCTGCACTCGCGAACGGCCCTTCGAGGACCGACCATCGACCCGCTCCCCGCGACCCTGATGAACGGTCACCATTGACTGTTTAATGGGGAGGGCCCTACGCTCGGCAGCATCCCGCGATCGAGAGGCGACCACCGTGACGAACACCGAGCGCCCTGCTGTTGTCGAACGTTGGCACCGCGTGACCGAGACGAAGGACCTCGCCGCGCTCGACGCGCTGATCGCCGACGACGCCGTCTTCCGGTCTCCCGTCGTCTTCACCCCGCAGGAAGGCAAGGCCGCGACGCTCGCCTACCTCCGTGCGGCGGTGACCGTGTTCGGCGACGGCACCGGATTCCACTTCGTCGGCGAGTGGTACGCCCCGAACTCGGCGGTGCTCGAGTTCGTCGCCGATCTCGACGGGGTCCAGGTCAACGGGGTGGACATGATCGAGTGGGACGAACACGACCGCATCACCCGATTCACGGTCATGGTCCGCCCGATCAAGGGCTTGCAGGCACTGATCCCCCGCATGGCCGCCCAACTCGGCCAAGCCTGACCCCCGACCCTCAAAATCTCGGACCCCCAGGAGAAAATCGATGAGTCTGCCGCCCGTCCTTCGCGACCGTCTGCGTCTGCCCGTCGTCGCGTCACCGATGTTCATCGTGTCCAACCCGGACCTGGTGATCGCGCAGTGCAAGGCAGGGATCGTCGGTTCGTTCCCGACGCTCAACGCGCGCCCACAGTCGCAGCTGCGCGAATGGCTGATGCGGATCACCGAGGAACTGGCCAAGCACGACGCCAACAATCCCGATTCGCCGGCGGCCCCGTTCGCGGTGAATCTCATCGTCCACAAGTCGAACGACCGGCTCGCCGAGGACCTCGCGACCGTCGTCGAGTTCGAGGTGCCGATCGTCATCACCTCGCTCGGCGCCCGGCAGGACGTCAACGACGCCGTGCACTCCTACGGCGGCATCGTGCTGCACGACGTCATCGACAACCGGTTCGCGAAGAAGGCGATCGAGAAGGGCGCGGACGGTCTGATCGCGGTCGCCGCCGGGGCGGGCGGTCACGCCGGCACCCAGTCGCCGTTCGCGCTGATCCAGGAGATCCGCACCTGGTTCGACGGTCCGCTGCTGCTGTCCGGGTCGATCGCGCACGGCAACTCGATCCTGGCCGCGCAGGCCGCCGGCGCCGACCTCGCGTACGTCGGCTCGGCGTTCATCGCGACCACCGAGGCCAACGCGTCGGACGCCTACAAGCAGATGCTGGTCGATTCGACCGCGTCCGACATCGTCTACACGAACCTGTTCAGCGGCGTTCACGCCAACTACCTGCGCGGCAGCATCGCCGCGGCGGGCATGGACCCGGACAATCTCGAGACCTCGGATCCGTCGAAGATGAACCTGGGGGCCGAGACCGCCACGGACGGCGGCGCGCGCGGTCCGAAGGCGTGGCGGGACATCTGGGGCGCCGGGCACGGCGTCGGATCGATCGAGGCCGTCACGTCCGTCGCGGATGTCGTCGACCGCTTCCGCGCCGAATACGCCGACGCTCGCGCGCGCCTGGCCCTGTAAACGCCGGAAGAAGACAGACCGCGGGCGTGGGACGGTGACGTCCCACGCCCGCGTGACTGTCAGAGTTCGTTGTAGTGCGTGAGTTTCGGCGCACCGGCCAGCAGCGGACCGAGATCGGTGATCGCTCCGGGGCCGGCGCGGAACTTGCGGTAGGCGGTGTCGTGCTCCTCCGACTGCCACTTCTCGACGATGACCCAGCGGGCCTCGTTGCCCTTGTCGACCAGGATCTCGATGCCGAGGCAGCCGTCGAATTCACGCGTCTCGCCGAGCACCCGCTCCATGACCTTCTTCGCGTCGTCGAGGGCGTCGGGCTTGAACTCGAGTTCCAGCAGGGCAGTGAGTGACATGTTCATCCTTTTCGGGGAGAGTGTGTCCGGTGTCACCGGTTTACCCAACAATTACCGAAGACCTTTGCTCACGCAATGGGTCTGCCCGCTTTTTCCCACTACGTGGCGCGCGGCCGCTAAGGTCACGGCGATGAGCGACACCACGACCGATTCGCCACTGGCCGGTGACGAGATCACCGCGCTCGACGACTGGATGAGCGCCCGCGGCTTCGGACCCGGCCCGGTCACCGACCTCGAGCAGCTGACCGGCGGAACCCAGAACCTGATGGTCCGGTTCACCCGCGGCGACCGCTCGTTCGTGGTGCGGCGCGGCCCGCGCCATCTGCGACCGCGCACGAACGACGTGCTGCGCCGGGAGATGCGGATACTGGACGCCCTGTCCGGCACCGACGTTCCGCATCCGCGTCTGATCGCGGCGTGCCCCGAGGAGGACGTCTGGCCCGGTGCCGCGTTCTACCTCGTCGAACCGGTCGACGGCTTCAACGCGTTCGTGGCGCTACCCGAACCGCACGCCTCCGATCCGGAGATCCGGCACCGAATGGGCCTGTCGATGATCGACGCCCTCGCGACCCTCGCGTCCGTCGACCACACCGCCATCGGCCTGGGCGATTTCGGGCACCCGGAGGGTTTCGTCGAACGGCAGGTCCCCCGGTGGCTGCGCGAACTCGAGTCCTACGCCGCGCTCGACGGGTATCCAGGTGAACCGCTGCCGGGTGTCGACGCGATCGCGGACTGGCTGGCACGGTCGGTGCCGCAGCGGTGGACACCGGGAATTCTGCACGGCGACTACCACATCGGCAATGTGATGTTCTCGCCGTCGTCACCGGAGGTCGCGGCGATCCTCGACTGGGAGATGTGCACGATCGGCGACCCGTTGCTCGACCTCGGCTGGCTCCTCGCGACCTGGCCGGAGCACGGCAACGACGAGAGCACGATCGGCGGTGCCCTCGGCGACGCGGGCGGTCTCGCGACGCGCGAAGAGCTCGTCGAACGTTATGCGGCGCAATCGGATCGGGATCTCTCCGCTCTCGACTGGTATGTGGTGCTGGCGTGTTTCAAACTCGGCATCATCCTCGAGGGCACCTACGCGCGGGCATTCGCGGGCAAGGCCGACCCCGAGGTCGGGCAGCGGTTGCATGCGACGACGCTGAGCCTGTTCCGCCGCGCTCTCGAACGGATCGGGCAGGGCTGAATCCCCGCCCGATCCTCCTCGTCAGAAAATGCTGTATCCGCCGTCGATCAATGTCGAACTGCCCGTCTGGAATCCGGACGCGTCGCTCGCGAGGTACACGGCGATGCCCTCGAAGTCCTCGGGGGTCGCCCAGCGTCCCAACGGCACCCTGGAGATGACGTGGGAGTTGAAGTTCTCGGACTCGACCAGCGGACCCGTCATGTCCGTCGCGACCCAGCCCGGCAGCACGCTGTTGACGCGAATGCCGTAGCGCGCCAACTCGACCGCGCACCCGTTGGCCAGGGCCAGGACCCCGGCCTTGGACGCGCCGTAGGCCTGGTTGCGTCCCGCGCCCTCGTGCGCACCGAGGCTCGACGTGACGATCACCGATCCGCCGACCCCCTGGGCGACCAGGTACTTGGTGGTCTCGCGCAGCGTGAAGTACGCGCCGTCGAGGTTGGTGTCCATCACCTTCCGGTAGTTCTCGGTGGTCGATTCGACGAACTTCGCCAGCGGCACACTGATTCCGGCGTTGACGACGACCACGTCCAGCCCGCCGAGTTCCTCGACGGTGGCGGCGGTCGCGTCGACGACCGCCTGCTCGTCGGCGACGTCGACCGATCGGGTGACGATCCGGCCACCGAATTCCGCGAGCCCCGACGCCGCGGCCTCGAGCTTGCCTGAACTGCGGCCCCAGAGCGCCACATCCGCGCCGGCACGGGCGAGGCCGCGGGCCATTCCCAGACCGAT
>NZ_JADZGH010000037.1:11044-12762 GCF_015865005.1 Rhodococcus sp. CX | reverse complement strand
AGCGCGCGCTTACCCGTCAGGTCGAACATGCTCACTCCTCACGTGGAGGTGATGGGAACCCAGTCGGTCCCGGGCTCCCATCACCCAACGGGATCAGGCGAATTCGGACGCGATGTCGCGGCCGATGATCTCCTTCATGATCTCGGTGGTGCCGCCGTAGATCGTCTGGATGCGGGCGTCGACGTAGGCGCGCGCGATCGGGTACTCCATCATGTAGCCGTAACCACCGTGCAACTGCACACCGCGGTCGACGACACGCTTCTGCAGCTCGGTCGCCCACCACTTGGCCTTCGACGCATCCACCGCCGTGAGCTCGCCGGCGTTGAGCGCGAGCACGCACCGGTCGATGTGCGACTCGGTGACCTCGATCTCGGTGAGCATCTCGGCGAGCACGAAACGGGTGTTCTGCAGGTCGCCGATCGGCTTGCCGAATGCCTTGCGCTCGAACGCATACCGCTTGGTCCACTCGTACGCGGCGCGGGCCGACGTGATCGCGGAGACGGCGATGCCGATACGCTCGAGCGGCAGGTTCTCCATGAGGTGGAAGAACCCGCGACCCTCGCCACCGAGGAGGTTCTCCGCCGGCACCCGCGCGTCCTCGAAGACGAGCTCGGCGGTGTCCTGGGCCGCGAGGCCCACCTTGTGCAGCTTGCGTCCACGGCTGAATCCGGGGGTGTCGCGCTCGACCACGATGAGCGAGAATCCCTTGGCGCCGGCACCCGGATCCGTCCGGCACACGACGATCACCAGATCGGAGTGGATACCGTTGGTGATGAACGTCTTCTGGCCGTTGATGACCCATTCGTCACCGTCGCGCACGGCGGTGGTCTTGACGCCCTGCAGGTCCGATCCGGCGCCCGGTTCGGTCATCGCGATCGCGCCGATCACCTCGCCGGCCGCCATGCGCGGCAGCCAGCGGGCCTTCTGCTCCTCGGTACCGAGATGCAGGATGTAGGGAATGACGATGTCGTCCTGCAGTGCGAGGGTCGCGCCGAAGGACGTGGTGCCGGTGCGCGCGATCTCCTCCTGGACGACGTGCCGGAACCGGAAATCGGTGACGCCGGAGCCGCCGAACTCCTCCGGCACACCGAGACCCAGGATCCCGGACTTGCCCGCCTCCAGGTAGACGTTGCGGTCGATGAGCCGCTCTTCTTCCCAGCGTTCGTAGTTCGGCACGACCTCGCGGGCGAGGAACTCGCGCACGGTCTCCCGGTACGCCTCGTGGTCGGCTTCGAACAGTGTGCGTTTCATGGTGTCCCCCAATATTTCTGTGGTCAGGCGTTCACGCGCGACATCATGCCCGCGAGACGCTCGGAGATCAGTGCTTCGGCCTCGGCGACGATGCGCTCGACGAGCTCACCGGCCGTGGGGATGTCGTGGATGATGCCCTGGACCGTTCCGACGGTCCAGATGCCCGCCTCGGGATCACCGTTCTCGTACACGAGGCGGCCGCGGGCACCGGCGACCAGTTCGCGCACGTCCTCGAACTTCCCTCCGCGGTCGAGGATCTCGACGACCTCCCGGCTGACGGTGTTGCTCGCGACGCGCGCGGTGTTGCGCAGCGGGCGGAAGATCAGCTCGGTGTCGGTTTCCTTCCCCGCGACGATGGCTTCCTTGATCCGCTGGTGGATCGGGGATTCGGCGGTGCACATGAACCGGGTGCCCATGTTGATGCCGTCGGCACCGAGCGCGAGCGCCGCGACGAGACCGCGGCCGTC
>NZ_JADZGH010000037.1:5390-10944 GCF_015865005.1 Rhodococcus sp. CX | reverse complement strand
TGCGCCTTGACCGCGTGCCGGACGCTGGTGCACTTGTGCAGCACCTTCACACCGGCGGCATGGAAGTCGGGCAGGTGCGGGCCCGGATTGGAACCGGCCGTCTCGACGATCTTGACACCGGATTCGATGATGACCTGGCGGTATTCGTCGTAGGGCGGCGGGGTGATCGCCGGCAGGATCGTCAGATTCACGCCGAACGGCTGGTCGGTGAGCTCGCGGGTGCGGGCGATCTCCTTCGCGAGATCCTCGGGCGTGGGCTGGGTCAGCGCGGTGATCATACCGAGCGCGCCCGCGTTGGCGACGGCGGCGACGAGTTCGGCGCTGCCGACCCATTGCATGCCGCCTTGGACGATGGGGTGGCGGACTCCGAAGGTCTCGGTGAAGGCGGTGGACAGCACAGGGGTTCTCCTGGGATCAGGCGGGGCTGCGGTATCCGACGATGCGCAGCGCGATGTTTCGGTAGCGGTCGGCGACCTCGTCCGGCGTCAGCGGCCCGTCGATCTGGTACCAGCGGGCGATGGACTGGCACATGCCGAGCAGCGCGCGCACGGTTTCCTCGATGTCGTCGACGTCGAACACGTTCTGCTCCACGCCGTCACGGACGAGGTCGAACACGATGAGCTCGAGCCGTTTCCGGGTTGCCGCGTAGGTGCGCCGGTTCTCCGGGGACACGTGCCGTAGTTCGGAATCCAGGCTGGAGCGCTTGGCGCGGTAGGTCATGTTGAGAACGATCGCCTCGACTGCGTTGGCGAAGCGGGCGACCGGGTCGGCGCCGCCGTCCTCGACCGCGGCGCGGACACGGTCGATGAGGTCGAGGACGGCGGCGTCGAGCAGCGTCACGAGAACGGCTTCCTTGTTCTCGTGGTGGTAGTACAGCGCGGGTACCGTCACGCCGACCCGACGGGCCAGGTCGCGGACGGTGGTGCCGTGGAATCCGTTCTCGCCGAAGGCTTCCAGGGCATGTTCGAGGATGGGGCCGAGCTGCAGCGGTTCGAACACCCGCCAGTCGACGGAGAACTCCGGTTCGGGTTGCGCAGTCATCGGCCCCGTCCTCTCACATTCGTCTGATCAGCGCGGGGCCATGCGGATGGCACCGTCGAGACGGATGGTCTCGCCGTTGAGCATCGGGTTGGCGACGATGTGCGCGGCGAGAGCGCCGTACTCGGAGGGATCGCCGAGGCGGGCCGGATGCGGAACCTGCGCACCGAGCGAAGCCTGGGCCGCCTCCGGAAGCGAGCCGAGCAGCGGGGTCTTGAACAGGCCCGGCGCGATGGTGACGACGCGGATCAGCAGCGACGCGAGGTCACGGGCGATCGGCAGGGTCATGCCGACGACGCCGCCCTTGGACGCGGAGTACGCGGCCTGGCCGATCTGGCCGTCGAAGGCCGCGACGGAGGCGGTGTTGATGATGACGCCGCGCTCGCCGTCGATCGGCTCGGTCTTGGCGATGCGCTCCGCGGCGAGGCGGATGACGTTGAACGTGCCGAACAGGTTGACGTTCACGACCTTCTTGAAGTCGTCGAACGGGAACGCGCCGTTCTTGCTGACGGTCTTGATGGCGTTGCCGATGCCGGCGCAGTTCACCGCGACACGCAGCGGGCCGAGCGACTCCGCCAGGTCGAGCGCCTCGGCGACGGCGGCCTCGTCGGTGACGTCCGCGGCGGCGAAACGCACGCGGTCGCCGAGTTCCTTGGCGACGGTCTCACCGTTGGACGACGGCAGGTCGATGATGACGACCTGGGCGCCGTCGGCGACCAGAGCCTTGACGGTGGCCAGGCCCAGGCCCGAGGCACCGCCGGTGACGACGGCAACGCTGTCGTTGACGATCATGTTCACACCTTTCGAATCGTGTTGCGGATCAGAGTCGTTCGATGATGGTGGCGTTGGCCATGCCCGCGCCCTCGCACATCGTCTGGAGACCGTACCGTCCGCCCGTGGCCTCGAGGTGATTGACCAGGGTGGAGAGCAGGCGGGTGCCCGAGGAGCCGAGGGCGTGGCCGAGCGAGATGGCACCGCCCCACGGGTTGAGCTTGGCGGGATCGGCGTTCAGCTCGTGCGCCCAGGCGAGCGGGACGGGAGCGAAGGCCTCGTTGACCTCGTAGGCGTCGATGTCGTCGATGGTCAGGCCGGCCTTGGCGAGGACCTTCTTCGTCGCCGGGATGGGCGCGGTGAGCATGAACAGCGGGTCGTCGCCGAGGACGGAGAACGACACGAAGCGGGCACGCGGGGTCAGGCCCAGCTTGTTCGCCATCTCCTCGCTCATGATGAGGGCGGCCGACGCGCCGTCGGTGAACGGCGAGGAGTTGCCGGGGGTGATGATCCACTGCGCTTCGGGGAACCGGGCCGCGTACTCCTCGGTGTAGAACGACGGCTTCAGGCCCGCCAGGCCCTCGACCGTGGTCGAGGCGCGCACCGTCTCGTCGACCTTGTGCTCGACCTGCTCACCCGCGGCGTTGGTGACCGTGATCGGCACGATCTCCTTGTCGAAGTGCCCGGCGGCGATCGCGGCGGCGGCGCGCTGGTGCGACTGCGCGGAGAACGCGTCGAGCGCGTCGCGGTCGAACTTCCACTTCGCGGAGATCAGCTCGGCGGAGATGCCCTGGTTGACCAGGCCTTCGGGGTAGCGGGCGGCGACACCCGGGCCGTTGGCGTCCTTGCCGATCGAGGCCGTGCCCATCGGGACGCGGCTCATCGACTCGACACCGCACGCGATCGCGATGTCGTAGGCGCCGGCGATGACGCCCTGCGCGGCGAAGTGGGCGGCCTGCTGGCTCGAACCGCACTGGCGGTCGATCGTGGTGGCCGGGACCGACTCGGGGAAGCCCGCGGACAGCAGAGCGGAGCGCGAGATGTTCAGCGCCTGCTCGCCGACCTGCTGGACGCAGCCGCCGATGACGTCGTCGACCTGCGCGGGGTCGATGCCGTTGCGCTGCACGATCTCCCGCAGCACGTGTGCGAGGAGCTCGACGGGGTGGGTGCCGGACAGGGCGCCGCCGGGCTTACCCTTGCCGACCGCGGTGCGGACGACGTCGACGATGACAGCAGTGGTCATGACGAATTCCTTTCGGGGGAAGTTGGTTACGGTCCGGCGCCTCGGCAGGGGACGTGACGCCGGACCGGGTTCGTGGGATCAGCGGCCCTTCCAGACCGGTTCACGCTTCTCGGCGAAGGCGGTCGGGCCCTCCTTCGCGTCCTCGCTGGTGAAGACGACCTTCATCGAGGCGATGTTGGCGTCCCACGCGGCGGAACCCCAGTCGTCGGCGTGCGCGGTCCGGTGGATCATCGCCTTCGACTCGCGCACCGACAGCGGCGCGTTCGCGGCGATCTTCTCGGCGAGCTCGAGGGCGACCTCGAGCGCGGTGCCGGCCGGAGCGATCCGGTTGACCAGGCCCAGCTCCTTGCCCTCTGCGGCCGTGATCGGTTCGCCGGTGAGGGCGAGTTCGAGCGCGATCTTGCGCGGGATCTGCTGCTGCAGGCGGATGACACCGCCCGCGGCGGCGAACAGGCCGCGCTTGACCTCGGGCAGGCCGAGCTTGGCCTCCTCGTCGACGACGGCGAGATCGGACGCGAGCACCAGCTCGGTGCCGCCACCCAGCGCGAATCCGTTGACGGCGGCGATGGTCGGCTTGCTGATCCAGTGCTGGACGTAGCCGGCGAAGCCCCACTCGGGATGGCCGTCGGCGGCGGTGTTCTCGCCCGCGGCGAGCGCCTTGAGGTCCGCACCGGCGCAGAACGCGCGGCCCGCACCGGTGATCACGACGACGCGCACGTCGTCGTCCGCCTCGGCCTGCTCGAGCAGGGTGCCGACGGCGGTGGACAGCGCCGCATTGACGGCGTTGAGCGCCTTGGGGCGGTTGAGCGTGATGAGGGCGACGTTGCCGCGGCGCTCGTACAGCGCGGCGGGTTCGGTGGTGGTCGCTTCGTCGGCCATCGATTTCCTTCCCAGGCTCTACTTATCGATCGCTAAAAGGACTACCACGGATCGATCGCTCGGTCAACGGCTCCGCTTACCTAGCGCACGATCGGTGGGCTCTGGTAAGGATGAGCCTTGTGTCGCGGACCACGGTGCACGTCCGCGACGGTCGACCCATCGACGAGGAGACCCCGATGCAGGCAGTTCAACTGACCGAGACGGCCGGCCCCGACGGCCTGCGCCTGGTCGACATCCCCGAACCCGACGCCTGGGCCGGCTCGGTGATCGTGGATCTGCACGCCGCGGGCGTCTCGTTCCCCGACCTGCTGCAGACCAGCGGCTCCTACCAGGTGGTGCGCCCCCTGCCGTTCGTCCTCGGCGTCGAGGGCGCCGGCATCGTGCGCTCCGCACCGGCGGACAGCGGCCTGACCGCCGGACAGCGCGTCGCCGTCCTCGCCGTCGGCGGCGCCTGGCAGCAGACCGTCGCCGTGGACGTGAATTCCGTGTTCCCCCTGCCGGATTCGGTGTCGCTGACCGCCGGCGCGGGATTCCTCATGAACTACCTGACCGTCCACTTCGCGCTCGACGAACGCGCCCGCTACCGCCCCGGTGAAACCGTGCTCGTGCACGGCGCCGCGGGCGGCGTCGGCGTCGCCGCCCTCCAGGTCGCGGCGGCGCTGGGTCTCGAGACCGTCGCCGTGGTGAGCACCGAAGCGAAAGCCGAAGTGGCCCGGGCCAATCGCGCCACCCACGTCGTCCCGGCGGACGGTTTCAAGGACCGTGTCCTCGAGTTGACCGGTGGCCGCGGCGTCGACATCATCCTCGACCCCGTCGGCGGCGACCGTTTCACCGACAGCCTGCGCAGCCTCGCCCCCAACGGGCGGGTCGTCGTGCTCGGTTTCACCGGCGGGGAGATCCCGACCGTCAAGGTCAATCGCCTTCTGCTGCGCAACACGTCGGTGGTCGGCGCCGGCTGGGGCGAATACGTCCGCACGTTCCCGGACTACCCGGCCCGGCAGTGGTCGCAGCTCGAACCGCTGCTGCGATCCGGCGCACTGCAGGTCCCCGAACCTACGCTCCACCCGATGACCAGCGCAGCCGACGCACTGCTGTCCCTCGCCGACCGGACCGCGACCGGCAAGGTCGCGCTCTCCCTCCAACCCTGAACCGACAGGAGCCCTCATGAGCACCGACATCCCCGGCGTCGACAGCCTCGTCGACGACGGCGTCCTGCGCGTCACGATCAACCGCCCCGCCCGCATGAACGCGGTCACCACCGAAACCGTCGAGGCGGTCGCCGACGCGTTCGAGAAGCACGCCGACGACGCGTCCGTGCGCGTTGCGGTCCTCACCGGCGCGGACCGGGCATTCTGCACCGGCGCGGACCTCTCGGGCAGGGACCTCACAGGTCCTCCGAGCCCTGCGATCATCGACGCCGCGAACCGCGCGGTCGCGGCCATTCGTGCGTTCCCGCGTCCCGTGATCGGGGCCGTCAACGGACCCGCGGCCGGTGTCGGCGTCTCGCTGGCTCTGGCGTGTGATCTGACGGTCGCCGCCGAGTCGACGTACTTCCTGCTCGCGTTCACCAAGGTCGGGCTCATGCCGGACGGCGGCGCGTCGGCGCTGGTGGCCGCGTCGATC
>NZ_JADZGH010000037.1:2715-5380 GCF_015865005.1 Rhodococcus sp. CX | reverse complement strand
GCCCGCCCCCGAGGCCGTCGCGGCCGGCCTGATCGCCGACACCTACCCCGACGAGGGATACGCCGACGCGATCGAGGCGCTGGCGCAGCGGATCGCCGACGGGCCTTCGGATGCATTCGGTTCCACGAAGGCCGCGATCAACGATGCGACGCTGACCGAACTCGACGCCGCGTTCGCGCGGGAGCGCGCAGGTCAGCTCGTTCTGCTCGCCGCCGACGATTTCCGCGAGGGCGCGACCGCGTTCATGGAGAAGCGACCGGCGGTCTACCGCAAACGCTGACCCGGCGATCGGGTCACGGGGCGGCCGGGCCGGCGACGGTCAGGCCGCCCCGACCGTTTTCAAAGCGATCGCCACGTACTTCGCCGCGACCTCTTCCGGGGTGAGTGTGCCCTGGGAGTGGTACCAGCGCGGGATGGACTGGCACATACCGAGGAGCGCGCGGGTGGTCTCCGCGGGGTCGTCGACGTCGAACACGCCGGCCGCGGCCCCTTCCTCGACAATGCTCCGGACCAGCTGCTCGACACCCTTGCGGACCGCGCGATAACGCTGCCGGTTCTCCGGGCTCAGGTACCGCGACTCGCCCTCGAGGGCCGCGAGGCGCGCGCGCAGCGTCATGCGCAGCACGATGGCCTCGATGACGTTGGACAGCCGCTTCACCGGATCGTCGCCGCCGTCGGCATCCGCGGCGTGCGCACGCGCGAGCACATCGCTGGTGGACAGCTCCAGCAGCGCGATGAGCAGCCCTTCCTTGTTCTCGTGGTGGTAGTACAGGGCCGGAACCGTCACGCCCACGCGCCGCGCGATCTCGCGCACCGACGTGCCGTGGAAGCCGGTCTCGTAGAACGCGTCGAGCGCGGCGGACAGGATCGGGGTGAGCTCGGTCTCCTCGAGCTTCCGCCAATCCGGCACGGCCACCCCGTCGGTGACGGTGTCGCCGGTGGAAGTTCCCATTACCGCATCCCAACCTATCGATCGCTCTGTCACTGACGGGCTCGAGGATACCGGCACAAATCGAACGGAACCGATCCGGACCGCGACGCGTCCAACCCTTCGACGGCGCAGGGATCGCCACCCGCGCCCACACACGCACCCGAGATGTCAGGAGAACGGCCCGTGCCCGACCACATTCGCGTCGATCCCGACGCTCTGCTCCTCGCCGCCGCCGAACTCGAGGCGCTCGCGCTGCGTCTCGAAGCGTCCGTCCAGGCCGCGGATCCGGCTCTGGATGTGTCCCCACCCGGCTCGGAAGAGGTGTCGCGGCTGATCTCGCAGCACTTCGGCGGGCTTGCCGCGAGCTTCAGGCCGGCGGCCGTCCAGGGCATCGAGGAACTGCGGACCGCAGCGCTGACCATCCGCAGCCAGGCCGCGCACTACACCGATCTCGAGGCACGCCGGGTCGTCGCCCTGCACGCCACGATGTGACCGACTTCTCCGGACGCGCAGTCAGAAAGGTAGAGAACCGATGACGCTCGGAATGACCGGAGTGGTGTGGCTGCCGCGGGGCGCCACCGTGAACTCGACGAGCCTGACCACGGGGACGGGACCGCTGCCGATCGGCGCGGCCGGACCGGCCTGGGCCGCGGTCGCCGCGGCCTTCGCGGACGCGGACCTCACCCTCACCCGGGTCACGGCGGAACTGGGTCTCGGCTGGGAGGGCACGACCGGCGGTTCCGCGATCACCTCTCTCGGCCCGTTCATCGCGTGGACGCAATCGGTCGTCGGGGAGGCCACCGCGGCGGCGCAGAAGGCCGCGGTCGGGTCGGCGGCGTACGCGACCGCGCTGATCGCGATGCCGAGCCTGCCCGAGATCGCCGCGGTCCAGGCCGCGAAGGCCACCGCCTACACGGCGGGCGGCGCGGTCAACGGTGCTGCTGCGGCCGCGGAGGCCGCGGAGAAGGCGCTCGATCTGCGGGCGGCCGCCGCGATGGAGGCCTACGAGGCGGCGACGGTGTTCGCCGCGGTCCCGGACCGGTTCACCGCCCCGCCGTCGCTGACCGCCGACGCGCCCGCATCGATCGGTGTGCAGGAACTCGCGGCGGTCGCCTCCCGTATGGGACGCACCGAGCACGTGCAGTTCTCCGATCCGGTGCAGTCCGTCGTCGACGGTGCCCACTCGGTGGCCTCGCGCGTCGGTGAAGCCCTGGGCAACGGGGATGTGCTCCGCAGCGTGGGCGGAGAGGCCGGACGGGTCGCGGCCGAGGTCGCGGCGTCCGGCGGGAGCGGTGTCGCCGGATCGGCGGCGCCGCAGGTCGCATCGCTGTTCGGGCAGGGACACGCGTCCACCGTCGCGACGTCGACGTACACGCCGGGCACCGGTCTCGGCGCCGGGTCCGCACCGGCCGCGGTGCACTCCGCGACGATCACCGGATCCGGAACGATCGCCGGTCCTGCGGGGCTCGGCGCGATTCCGACAGCAGGAGGGCTCGCCGCCGCGGGCGGAACCGCGGCCGGGATCTCCTCGATCGGAGCCGCCGCCGGCGGAACCGCGACCGGCCCGGTCCGCGGCGACCTCCGGGTCTCCGGCGACCCGATCGGCGGCCCGGCCGCTCCCGCACACGGCATCGGATCGGCGGCCGCCCGAGCGGCGGACGGCGGCAGTGACGACGACCGAGGCGAGCAGACCCGCACCGACTTCCGTCCCACCGTCGAGCACTTCGCCGACGG
>NZ_JADZGH010000037.1:0-2705 GCF_015865005.1 Rhodococcus sp. CX | reverse complement strand
CCGCCGTGCTCGGCGCCGACCCGGAACCGGGCCGGTGATCGCCATCGACACGCTCGGCGTCCTCGCCGGATCCGCGTCACCGGGACCGGTCCCGGTCAGCGACGACGAACTGCACGTCCTGCTCGGGATGGCGGCGGTACCGGAGGTGCCGGTCGTGCTGATGCATCGTCATCACCACGACAGCGACACCGAGCGGCAGGTCGCGCTCACCCGGGCCGCCGACGGACTCGCCGCGCGCGGCCTGGTCCGGGCCGGAGTGGCACACCCGGTGATCGTCGACCGGCTCCGCACCCTGGGCCGGCCGGCGTGGGAGATCGCGGTGCGGCGACTCCACGACGGCGCCGTCGACCGGTTGTGCCTCGCGCACGGCAGCGCCGAGGCCGGGGTGTCCGACGCCGGCTCGCGGACGGTGACCGTGCGGGCCGTGCCCGGCGGTTTCGTCCTCGACGACGTCGACGCCGGTTCCGTGTCCCCGATCGTGCAGATGCTCGGCCCGGCCGAACCGGCGCGCACCACCGGGGTCAGCCTGCCCACCGCGCGACTGTCCGCGGCACTGAACGAGGGAGCCGGGGACGGTGCGCGCACCACCCGGCTGCTGGCGGAGGCCGGGGTGCCGGCGGCGGAAGCCGCTGCCCTCGGGCCGGCGCTCGGGCGGTGCAGCACGTTCGCCGAGATCGTCGGGTTCCGGTACGGCGACGGGTCCACGGCCCCGGCCGGCGGGCCCGTCACGGTCTTCGAGACCACCGCGGGGCGGGTCGTCGGCACGTCGTCGGTCGCTCCCGACGGCACCGCGTGGACGACGCTGAGTTCCGGCACCGGCGGGTTCCTGCGGCAGGCGCTCGGCGACCTGGTGGCCCGGCTCGGACGCGACCGGCCGGACCGATAGCTCAGCCCATCGGGTCGTCGGCGCCCGCGCCTCCGGTTTCGTGGAAGGGCGCCTGGAAGGTACCCCACCGCGCACATTCCCAGCCGCCCCCGGGACGCGGCACCAGTTCGACGGTCTGGGTGTTCGCGAGGTGGTTGCTGGTCGCGAAGCTGCCCGGCACCTTGCCGAGGTACGCGGCGATCAGCCGGATCGCGGCACCGTGACTGACCACCACGACGTCACCCGATCCGTCGCCGAGGTAGTGCTCGCGCAGGTCTTCGACGACCGGCACGTAGCGGTCGATCACGTCGAGGCCGGATTCACCGCCGGGCACCCGTGAGCGCAGGTCGCCGCTGTGCCAGGCCTCGTAGACCTTCATGAACAGCTTGTGGGATTCCTCGTCGCTGCGGTCCTCGAGGTCGCCGGCCTGGACCTCGTGCAGTCCCTCGCGGACGGTCGCGGCGACCCCGGCTGCGAGTTCGATCTGGTGGGCGGTCTGCCGGGCGCGGATCGCCCGGGAGGCGACGAGCAGCACCGGGGGCCGGTCGGCCAGGTTGGTGCCGAGTGTATGTGCCTGGGCGATACCCAGTTCCGTCAGTTCGGCGCCGGGCAGCTTGGTGTCCAGCCGCCGCGCCACGTTCGCCACCGTCTGCCCGTGCCGGGCCAGGATCAATCTGCCGCTCACCGGTCTTCCTCTCCCCGTCGCAGCGCGTCGAGCCACTGCGCATCCGCCTCGTCCGACACCGGTGGCACACCGTTGTCGGCGACCGCCGCCCACGACCCGAGGAACCGGACCTGCGCGAATCGGTGCAGGGCCTTGAGTGCCTCGGCGACGAGCGCGTCGTCGATGTGTCCCACGCAGTCCAAGTGGAAGAAGTAGGTGCCGTATTCCTGGCGGGTCGGGCGCGACTCGATGCGGGTGAGGTCGATGCCGCGGGTCGCGAACTCGGTCATCGCCCGTACGAGCGATCCGGGTTCGTTCGGCAACTGCAGGATCACCGAGGTGCGGTCGCGTCCGGTGCGGGGCGGGGTCTTCGTGGGCCGGGTGAGCAGCACGAACCGGGTGCGGGCGCCGGTGAAGTCCGCGACGTTCTCGGCGAGGGCGTCGAGGCCCAGCCGCTCACCGGCGAGAGCGGTCGAGATTCCGGCGTCGGCCTTGCCGGCGGCGACGTCCTCGGCCGCGCCGGCGTTCGACGAGGCGGTGACGATCTGGGCCTGCGGCAGGTTGTCGGCGACCCACTGCCGCACCTGTGCCGCCGCGACCGGGTACGCGGCGAGGGTCCGGACCTGCTCGGCGGTGGTGCCGGGGCGCGCGACGACGGTGAACGTCACGTCGAGTTCGGTTTCCGCGACGATCTGCAGCCGGGGTCCGATGGACAGGGCGTCCATGGTCGGCGGGACGGATCCTTCGACGGAACTCTCGATCGGCACCACGGCACCGTCGACGTCGCCGTCGCGCAGCAGTTGCAGCGCGGCGGGCGGGCTGGCCGCCGCCACCCGTTCGACCGAGGCGTCGAAGATTCCGGTGTCCTCGAGGCGTGCGAGGGCCATTTCGGTGAAGGTCCCGGTCGGACCGAAGTAGGCGATGCGTGGCACGCCTACGAGGTTACGCATCGCACCTCGCGCTCCGGCCCCGTTGCGCTCGGGGTGACGGGAACCGTTATCCGCGCTAGCGGGTGAGGCCGAGGCCGGCCAGTCCCGCGACGATCGCGGCGGGGTCGTCGACCTCGACGGTGAGCAGGATCTCGCGGACCGCGGCGGCGGCCTCGGGGACGAGGGCGGCGAGGCGGGCCGCGTCGGGTTCGGCGACCGCCTGCCGCACGTCGAATCCGCTCAGTGC
>NZ_JADZGH010000036.1:17782-19054 GCF_015865005.1 Rhodococcus sp. CX | reverse complement strand
TCGATGCCCATCAGACGCAGCCCGGCCTTGGACGCGCTGACACCGCCGAGGCGGGCGACGGCCCGCAGGATCGGCACGAGTTCGAGGTTGATCGCGCGAGCGCGGGCGATGTCGCCGTTCATGAACGCGGTGTGCAGCTCGCGCAGGCGGCCGGGAACGAGGTGGCCGATGACGCTGACGAAGCCGACCGCGCCGACCGCGAGCCACGGCAGGTTCAGCGGATCGTCGCCCGAGTAGAACTTCAGGTCGGTGGTTCCGATGAGCTCGGCACCGGCGTTCAGGTCGCCCTTGGCGTCCTTGACCGCGACGATCCGCGGATGCTCGGCGAGGCGGCGCAGCGTCTCGGTTTCGATCGGCACCACCGAGCGGGGCGGAATGTCGTAGAGCATCACGGGCAGGTCGGTCGCATCGGCGACGGCCGTGAAGTGCGCGTAGAGGCCCGCCTGCGGGGGCCGCGAGTAGTACGGGGTGACCACGAGCAGGCCGTGTGCGCCCGCACGAGCCGCGTCGCGCGCGAGCTCGACGCTGTGCGCGGTGTCGTTGCTGCCGGCACCGGCGATGATCTTCGCCCGGTCGCCGACCGCGGCGAGGACCGCGCGCATCAGTTCGAGCTTCTCGTTCTCGGTCGTGGTGGGCGACTCGCCGGTGGTACCGGCGAGAACCAGTGCGTCGCAGCCGCCGTCGACCAGGTAGGTCGCCAGACGCACTCCCGCATCGACGTCGAGCTTGCCGTCGGCAGTGAACGGGGTCACCATCGCCGTGGCGATGGTGCCGAACGGAAGCTCGACAGCAGAAGCGGAATCACCGTTGGTCATGGTCAGAAGGCTACCGCGTGCAGAAGGCGCTGCGACACACGCCCGCCCACCCCGTCGCGCTGTTCAGCCCTCCGTCGTGAACTGGCTGGCCGCGACCTCGGTCCCGTCGGGCAGTGTGGTGACGGCGAAGTCACCGAAGACGTTCGGTGCGACCTCCTGCAGGCGACGCAGGCACTCGACCGCGAGACGACGGATTTCGACGTCGGCGTGTTCGGTGGCACGCATCGCGATGAAGTGCCGCCACGCCCGGTAGTTGCCGGTGACGACCACGCGCGTCTCGGTGGCATTGGGCAGCACGGAGCGGGCGGCCTCGCGCACCCGCTTCGCGCGCAGCGGGCCCGCGGGAACGTGCGACAGCTTCTCGTCGAGAGCGCCGAGCAGTTCGGTGTAGGCCGCCCTGCTGGTCTCGGCGGCGGCGAGGAACAACCGCTCGAGCTCCTCGTCGCCCTCGATCGCC
>NZ_JADZGH010000036.1:0-17772 GCF_015865005.1 Rhodococcus sp. CX | reverse complement strand
GCCGCCCGGCACGAACCGCTGGGAGAGCTGCGAGTAGGAGAAGTGCCGGTGCCGGATCAGTTCGTGGGTGCACGACCGCGAGATGCCGGTGATGTAGAAGCTCGCGGAGCTGTGTTCGAGAACGGACAGGTGGCCGACGTCGATGAGGTGCCGGATGTAGCCGGCGTTCGTCGCGGTGCGGGGATTGGGCTTGGACCAGCTCTGATAGCACGCGCGACCGGCGAATTCGACGAGTGCCTCGCCGCCGTCGGCGTCGGTCTCCCAGGGCACGTCGTCGGGCGCGACGAATTCGGTTCGGGCGACGAGCCGAACCTTCGGTGTGACAGCTTCGGGCGCCATCGCGATCTCCTGCCTTCGTTCACTACCTCTGGTGCGACGGTAGCCGCGCCGCGTCGATCGCACTCGGTGAGGTCGCGATGATGTCAACACGATGCTTGACCGGCGTCATTTATGGCGTCACTATGACGTCATGAACATCGAGACCTACACCGCCGCCGTGACCGACGCCGTGCTCGCCGCGGCGGAACTCGGTGACGAACAGACCCGCCGCACCGCCGCGGCACTCGCCACCGCGATCGCCGCCCCCGTGCGGCTCGCCGTGCTCGACGCACTCTCCGATCTCGCCACCGAGGTTTCCGACCAGCTCGGGGACCGGCGCGTGACGGTCCGGCTCGACGGACGCGAGACCGTCGTCGAGGTCCACGACGGTCGGGCACCGGAATCCGAGACCCCGCCACCGACGTTCGAGGAGGTCACCGGCGACATCAGCCGGGTGACGCTGCGACTCGTCGAGCAGATCAAGGCCCGCGCCGAGGAGGCCGCGGCGCAGAACGGCCTCTCGCTCAACTCCTGGGTCGCGCAAGCCGTGCAGGGCGCACTGCGCGACCAGATGCGCTATCAGAGAACAGGATTCGACCACAACTGGGGCTCGTACAGTCCACCCCGTCGCCCCGGCGCGCCCCGATCCGGCGCCGCCGGCGCCCGGAAGGATCCGGAACCGGCCGACTCCGGCCCCGAGGAATCCGGACATTCCCCCGAGGCCGACCGCGACGAAGAGTGAACTTCTCTCGGGTGCGGTACATTTCCGACGCACCGCACCTGGGACAAGGAGTGAAACCCGATGGCCGTCAGCAGTTCCCTCACCTCGGAGATCAAGGCGACCCCGGAGCAGGTGATGGCCGCCATCGCAGCGGTGGACCGGCTTCCGGAGTGGTCCTCGGCGCACAAGTCCGTGACGATCGAGAGCACCCACCCGGACGGACGCCCGCATCGCGTCCGCATGACGGTGTCGATCATCGGCATCACCGACGAGCAGGTCGTCGACTATGCGTGGAACGGCAACGAGTCGATGTCGTGGACGCTCGTCGAGAGCAGCCAGCAGAAGCAGCAGGACGGCGCGTACGCCCTGTCGCCCACCGCCGACGGCACCAGCGTCGAGTTCTCGCTGACGATCGACCCGAAGATTCCGCTGCCCGGGTTCCTCGTGAAGAAGGCCCAGAAGATGGCCGTCGAGACGGCGAGCAAGGGCCTGGCCGCGTTCGTCGCGAAGACGGTCTGACGGTGGTGCGCAGGTCGTTCGCGGTCGCGGTCGGCGCTGTCGTCGCGATCGCCCTCGCCGGCTGCGGGTCCGAGTCCGACGGGAACGGCTCCGGGGCCGACACCGTAGCGGATCCGTCGGTCGACATCCCGGGAATCGAGATCGTCGACTATCCCGCGGGCGATCACGTGGGAGCCTCGGAGCGGGTCCCGTACGAGTACAGCCCGCCGTTCGGTGGGCCGCACGACGCGGCGTGGGCGACGTGCACAGGCATCGTCTACCCGGTGCCGATCCGCAGCGAGAACGCGGTGCACTCGCTCGAGCACGGCGCGGTGTGGATCACCTACGATCCCGAGCGGCTCTCCGACGAGCAGGTGGACCTGCTGGCCGCCCGCGTCGACGGCGTGAGCTACATGCTCATGTCGCCGTATCCCGATCTGGCACAGCCGATCTCACTGCAGTCGTGGGGACACCGGCTGTTCGTCGAGGACGCCGACGATCCGCGCATCGATCAGTTCATCGAGGCGCTGCGGCTGAATCCGAACACCTACCCGGAGCCGGGCGCGACCTGCGCGACCCTGCCGACGAACTTCGATCCCGCGAATCCGCCGCCGTTCCAGCCGATCCCGTAGCGGTGTGCCTTTGTGGCGGCTCCTGCCGCCACAAAGGCACACGGGCGGCGCAGCCGCACTATCCCGCGACGGTCACGGCGACGGTCGCGCCGAGTTCGTAGCACTTCTCCCGCACCGCCGCGTCGATCGGGCCGGTGACCTCCACGACAGCTGCCGCCTGGGTCAGTTCCAGTCCGGTGACGATCTTCTGCACCGACGTGACGGCACCGGCGGTGTCGTTGTTGCCGTGCACCCACAGCCCATAGGGCCGCCCGGCGACCGCGTCGAGGCACGGGTAGTACACGGTGTCGAAGAAGTGCTTGAGCGCACCGGACATGTAGCCGAAGTTCGCCGAGGTGCCGAACACGTAGCCGTCGGCGGCGAGCACGTCGGGCACGGTCGCCCCGAGAGCCGGGACCGAACGCACCCGCACCCCGGTGATCTCGGGGTCGTTCGCGCCGGCCAGCACCGCCTCGAGCAGTTCCCGGGTGGGCGGCGACGGCGTGTGGTGGACGACGAGCAGGACGCGCTCGGCCGGATCCTGGGGAGCAGCGGGGTCGGTCACAGGGTGCAGACTACGACGCGTTCCGGTCGCGTTCGAGCTTCTCGAGCGCCACCGCGCGGCGCATGGTCTCGCGGGCGCGGGGCCGGTCACCGGCGTGGTCGTACGCGCGGGCCAGCCGGTACGAGTTGCGCCAGTTGTCCGGGTCCGCCTCCCATTCCTGCTTGACCTGCTGGAACAGCTGGTCGGCGGCGTCGCGGTCGACGCGTCCGGACGGCATCCGCGGCAGGTCGCTGACGTCGAGCTCGAGGCCCTCCTCGTGGATGCGGCGCGCGAGGTGCTGATGCTGCAGGCCCGCGCGGATCGTGGCGTAGACGATCCACGCGCCGACGAACGGCAGCAGCAGCACGCCGATGCCGAGGCCGATCGCCGCGACTTCGCCCGAACCGACCAGTTCGATACCGACCTTGCCGAGCAGCACGAAGTAGAAGACGAGCGCGACCACGATGAACGCGATCGGCACGAGGACCTTGGTCAGTTCGTTCTTCACGTGCCGATTGTCTCAGGCCGCGTTCGGGGACCCGCGGCCGAACGCCGCCGGGGTGAGCGTGCCCACGTCCACCGGCCCTTGACGGTCCATCGACGACAGCGTCCACTGGTCTCATGCAATTCGCCGCCCCGGCCGAGCTGTACGACCGGTACATGGGCCGATACGCCCCGACACTCGCGGCCGCGCTCGCGGACGCCGCAGGGGTGACCTCCGGGCTTCGTGTGTGCGATGTCGGTTGCGGCCCCGGCGGTTTGACCGCGGAGATGGTGTCCCGGGTGGGACCGGACCACGTCGCCGCGATCGATCCGGCACCGCAGTTCGCGGCGGCCTGCCGGGAGCGGAACGCCGGAGTCGACGTGCGCGTGGGCGTGGCCGAGGACCTGCCGTGGCCGGACGACACGTTCGATGTCACCGCGGCCGCGCTGGTGATCGGATTCATGTCCGACCCGGATCGCGGCGTGCGCGAGATGGCTCGCGTCACCCGTCCCGGCGGCACCGTCGCAGCGTGCATGTGGGACATCGCCTCCGACGGCATGACGATGCTGCGGGTGTTCTGGTCGGCGGTGCGCAGCGTCGTCCCCGACGCCGTCGGCGAGAGCGCGATGGCCGGGACGGCCGAGGGTGACATCGCCGACCGGTTCCGCCGCGCGGGTCTCGACGAGGTGATCGCCGGCAGGCTGATCGCTCGCGCCGACTACGCCGATTTCGACGACTTCTGGGAGCCGTTCACGTTCGCGGTCGGACCGGCCGGCCAGTACCTGCAGACCTTGACCGCGCAGCAGCAGGCGGCTGTTCGCGAAGCGTGCCGGGAGCAACTGCCCTCGTCGGGCGCCTTCACCCTCGACGCCCGCGCCTGGTATGCGCGCGCCACGATTCCCCGCGGATGGACGTAGGACCGGGCCGCCGGTGGCGGCCCGTCCCCGTCAGAGGTCGAGCAGAGGATCGATCCCGACCGTCAGTCCCGGTCGCGACCCGATCTCGCGGACGCCGAGCAGTACGCCCGGCACGAACGAGGTCCGGTCGATCGAATCGTGGCGGATGGTGAGGGTCTCCCCCTGGGTGCCGAGCAGGACCTCCTGGTGCGCGACCAGACCCGCGAGCCGCACCGAATGCACCCGCACACCGTCGACGTCGGCGCCGCGTGCACCCTCGAGTTCGGTGGTGGTGGCGTCCGGGCTGCGCCCCACACCCGCGGCGGCGCGGGCTTCGGCGATCAGCGCGGCCGTGCGGTAGGCCGTTCCGGACGGGGCGTCGACCTTGTTCGGGTGATGCAGTTCGATGACCTCGACAGAATCGAAGAATCGCGCGGCGGCCTGTGCGAACCGCATCGACAGGACCGCGCCGATCGCGAAGTTCGGGGCGATGAGCACACCGGTTCCGGGCGACTCGGCAACCCAGCCGCGCACCTTCTCGAGGCGTTCCTCGTCGAAGCCGGTGGTGCCGACGACCGCGTGGATGCCGTTGCGCACCAGGAATTCCAGGTTGCCCATGACGACGTCGGGGTTGGTGAAGTCGACAACGACCTGGGTGCCCGACGTGACGAACGACTCGATGCTGTCGCCCTTGTCGACGGTCGCGACCAGCTCGAGATCGGCCGCGTCCTCGACGCCCTTGCAGATCGCCTGCCCGACCTTGCCCTTGGCTCCGAGCACACCCACCCGGATAGCTGTTGCGTTCACTTGTCTCGTCACGCCCTTCCGTCACGTCCGTCGCACAAGAGCGTACGCAATCCGGGTGCCCACCCGAGCAACCGGTCGCGGGTTCACCCCACGATGCCGCGCACCGACGCGGGCAGATCCCGGGCGCGGCGGTAGGGCCCCACGACGGCCGCCGCGAACGGCCGGTTCAGCAGTTCCCCGGCGACCGCGCGCACCTCGTCGGACGTGACCCCGGCGATGCGCTCGAGGGTCTCGCTCACGCTCCAGTGGGTGCCGTAGCTGAGTTCGCTGCGGCCGATCCGGTGCATCCGGGCACCGGTGTCCTCGAGCCCGAGCACGAGGCCACCGCGAATCGATCCCTTCGCCCGCGCGCATTCGGCGTCGGTGATGCCGTGGTCGGCGACGTCGCGCAGCACTTCCCGGATCACGGTCGCGACCTCGGCGAGGTTCTCGGGCTGGCACCCGGCGTAGATCGAGAACGCGCCGGTGTCGGCGAACGTGTCGACCCCGGAGTACACGGAGTAGGCCAGTCCGCGCTTCTCACGTACCTCCTGGAACAGCCGCGAGCTCAGGCCACCGCCGATCGCGGCGTTGAGCACCGACAGTGCCCAGCGGCGACCGTCGTGCCGTCCGAAGGCGCGCACCCCGAGCGACAGGTGCGCCTGTTCCCCGTCGTGGTCGGTGATGCTCAGCGCCGGTGGCGTGCGCAGCCGCGCTGTTCCCTCCCGGCGCGGCGCCGGCTGGGCCCCGCGGTCGATGTGGGCGGCGAAGGCGCGGCGCACCAGCTCGACGGTGTGCTCGTGGTCGACGTTGCCGGCGACCGCGACGACCATCCGGTGCGGCGTGTAGCGGCGGACGTGGAACGAGTGGAGCTGGTTGCGGGTCATCGACTCGATCGACTCGACGGAGCCGATGACGGGCCGGCCGATCGGGTGGTCGCCGTAGAGCGCGGTGAGGAAGCTGTCGCCGAGGAGGTCTTCGGGGTCGTCGTCGCGCATGGCGATCTCCTCGAGCACCACCTGCCGTTCGACGTCGACGTCGGCGCTGCGGCACCGGCCGCGCAGCACCACGTCGGCGACCACGTCGACGGCGAGCGGCAGATCGTCGTCGAGGACGTGCGCGTAGAAGCACGTGTGCTCTTTGGACGTGAACGCGTTGAGTTCACCGCCGACACCGTCCACGAGTTCGGCGATGTCGAGCGCGGTGCGGGTGGGGGTCGCCTTGAAGAGCAGATGCTCGAGGAAGTGGGCGGCGCCGGCGACCGACGGATGTTCGTCGCGGGAACCGACTCCCACCCAGATGCCGACGGCGGCGGACCGCACCCCCGGCACGTGCTCGGTGACAACTCGGACACCGCCCGGCAGGACGGTGCGCCGCACGCCGGAGTCCGCGACGGCTGCGGCGTGGTCGGCGGAGATGGCGGTGGAGGTACGGCGGTTGGAAGCCATGGAAGTGTTCTGCGGTCCTGAGGCGATCGGCACGTGGGGTACGAAGTGGGAAAAGCACACCCTACACGCGACGCCTCAGGACCGAGGAACTCACCGGCTGCGGCGGGGAGATCTCACCAGCCGCGGCGCCGCGGCTGCGACCCGACGAGCTGGCCTTTCCGTGCCACGTCCCGGCTGCGGTACACGACGTACGGGCGGAACAGGTAGGCGATCGGCGCGCTGAACGCATGCACGAGCCGGGTGAACGGCCACAGCGCGAACAGCGCGAGCCCGATGAGGACGTGGATGTGGAAGTACAGCGGAGCCTCCGCCATGAGATCACCGCGCGGCTGCAGGACCCAGATGGAGCGGAACCACAGCGAGACCGTCTCGCGGTAGTTGTGCTCCTCGCCGACCACGCCGGAACCGAGCAGCGTCGCGGCCAGCCCGGCGACGATCGCGGCGACCAACACGATGTACATGAGCTTGTCGTTTGCGGTGGTCGCGAGGAACACCGGTCCGCGGGTACGGCGCCGGTAGATCAGCAGGATGATGCCCACGAGCGTCGCGACGCCGGCGATCGAGCCGAGCGTGACCGCCTGAACGTGGTAGGCGTGCTGACTCAACCCGACCGCATCGGTCCACGACTGCGGGATCACCAGCCCGATGATGTGACCGACGATCACCACGAGGATGCCGAAGTGGAACATCGGGCTCGCGATGCGCAGCAGTCGGGATTCGTACAGCTGCGACGAACGGGTGGTCCAGCCGAACTTGTCGTAGCGGTAGCGCCACCAGGTGCCGACGATCACGATCGCCAGCGTCACGTACGGCACGACATCCCAGAAGATCTCTCCCGCGGACATCTCAGTGCTCTCCTTCGTTTCGTCGGGGCGGAACCGTCAGGGTGAACGGCTGCAGACCGATGGCCTCGGCGGGCGGACCGGCCTGGGCCAGCCGCGCCGCGCGCTGCAGTTCCTGGTCGGTCGCCGGGGGCAGCGTCGCGCACACCGCTTCGACGGTGTGCGCGTAGGGCGATCCCGCCTCGGTCAATGCCTCGCGCAGCACGTCGATCGGCACCCGGTGTTCGACGAGCAGCCGCCGTCCGGCCTCGGGATCGACGGATGCGGCGAACTCGAGGACGACCGGCAGATGGTCGGGTGTCTCCCCCACCGGCGGTTCGACGCCCGCGGCCCGGTAGACCTGCGCGAACGCGTGGATCTCGGTGCCGCGGTTGCGGGTGTCGCCGCCGGTCCAGTACGTCAGGTACATCGTGGACCGGCGCCGCAGGTCGAACACGTCGACGTAGGTGGTCGCGGCGTCCACCGGGTCGGACTCGCGCAGCCAGGCGGCGGTGCGGCCGAGCAGATCGGCGGCACGGCCGGTCACGTGGGCGCGCAACTGCTCGATCGTGTCGAGGCGCTGCGGCAGTGCCTCGTCCGGGTAGGCGAGCAGCAGCGACGCGGCCTGCCACACCAGCCGGTCCTGCAGGGTCGGCCCCGCCGGGGCGGACCGGGCTCGCGACAACAGTCTCATCACCGGTCTCCCTCCGGCCCGCCGGCGCGGTGCGCACCGGGGAACATGCCCTCGGGCACGCCCTTTCCGTCCCAGTTGAGCAGGTTGACCCGCGACGGGCGACTGGCGTTGGCGGCCATGCCCTCGCTCGTCTGCCGTTGCTTCAGCGCGTGGAAGGTCTCGACGGCCACCGGCACGGGAGTGCCGCTGACCTCGCCGAACGGCCCGGACTCGTACATGCCCGGTCCCCCCTCGAACGACAGCGCGCAGTCGGTGACCGATTCCTCGAGCCGGTGCCCCTCGGCCGCGTAGGCGGACGGAATGACATACCGCTCTTCGTATTTCGCGATCGCCAGCAACCGGTACATCCCGTAGATCTCTTCCTCGGTCATGCCGACCGACTCGGGGATGTGCGGCTGCGTCTCGCGGCCGAGGTTGATGTCGCGCATGTACGAGCGCATCGCGGCGAGCCGGCGCAGGACCGCCTCGACGGGTGCGACGTCACCGGCGGTGAACAGTTCCGCGAGGTACTGCAGCGGGATGCGCAGCGCTTCGAGCGCACCGAACAGGTTGCCCAGGTCCTCACCGTCGTGCCCGTCGCGGCTGACGGCGTCGACCACCGGCGACAGCGGCGGGATGTACCAGACCATCGGCATGGTGCGGTATTCCGGATGCAGCGGCAGCGCGACCTTGTACGTGTGGATCAGCGTGTACACCGGCGACCGCTGTGCCGCCTCGATCCATTCGTCGGAGATGCCCTCGGCGCGGGCACCGGCGATCACCTCCGGATCGTGCGGGTCCAGGATGAGGCTGCGCTGCGCTTCGTACAGCTCGGTCTCGTCCTCGACCGAGGCGGCCTCGAGGACCCGGTCGACGTCGTAGAGCACCAGCCCGAGGTACCGCAGGCGGCCGACGCAGGTCTCCGAGCACACGGTCGGCAGGCCCACCTCGATCCGCGGGTAGCAGAACGTGCATTTCTCGGCCTTGCCGGTCTTGTGGTTGAAATACACCTTCTTGTACGGGCATCCGGACACGCACATCCGCCAGCCGCGGCACCGGTCCTGATCGACGAGCACGATGCCGTCCTCGACGCGCTTGTACATCGCGCCGGACGGGCACGAGGACACGCACGACGGGTTGAGGCAGTGCTCGCAGATGCGCGGCAGGTAGAACATGAACGTCTGCTCGAGTTCGAGTTTCACCTGCTCGCCGACCTTCTTCAGGATCGGGTCGTCGGGCACGATCTCCGGCGAGCCACCGAGGTCGTCGTCCCAGTTCGCCGACCACGACACCTTCATCGGCTTGCCGCTGATGAGGCTGCGCGGCGGCGCGACGGGCATGTGCTCACCCGCCGGCGCCGAGGTCAGGTTCTCGTAGTCGTAGGTCCACGGCTCGTAGTAGTCGTCGATGGACGGCATCTTCGGGTTCGAGAAGATGCGGGACAGCTTGTGCAGGCGACCACCGTCCCGCAGCCGCAGCCGGCCCTTGCGGTCTCGGACCCATCCACCACGCCAGCGTTCCTGATCCTCGTAGGTACGCGGATAGCCTTGTCCGGGGCGGGTTTCGACGTTGTTGAACCACACGTACTCGGTACCGGACCGGTTCGTCCAGGCCTGCTTGCAGGTGACCGAACAGGTGTGGCATCCGATGCACTTGTCGAGGTTCATCACCATCGCCATCTGTGCCATGACCTTCATGATTTCCTCGCTCCCCGAGACCCGTTCACGTGCATCACGTCCATGTCAGTAGGTCACCTCCTGCGACCGGCGCCGCACCACGGTCACCTCGTCGCGCTGGTTGCCGGTGGGCCCGAGATAGTTGAACGCGAAGGCGTTCTGGGCGTAGCCGCCGGCCAGATGCGTAGGCTTGATCAGCAACCGGGTCAGCGAATTGTGGATGCCGCCGCGGTTGCCGGTGGTCTCGGTGAGCGGCGTGTCGATGGTGCGTTCCTGCGCGTGATAGACGTACACGACGCCCTCCGGCATGCGGTGCGAGACGATCGCCCGGCACACCACCACACCGTTGCGGTTGACCGCCTCGACCCAGTCGTTGTCCTTCACCGAGATCTTCGCCGCGTCCACCGGGCTCATCCACATCGTCGGGCCGCCGCGCGAGAGCGACAGCATGAACAGGTTGTCCTGGTACTCGGAGTGGATCGACCACTTCGAATGCGGTGTCAGGTAGCGCACGCTCAGCCCGATGCCGTCGCGGCCGCTCTCGCCGACCGCGGGCTCCCCGAACAGCCGGGTCATGTCCAGCGGCGGCCGGTAGGTGGGCAGCTGCTCGCCGACCTCCTCGATCCAGTCGTGGTCGACGTAGAAGTGCATCCGGCCGGTGAGGGTGTGGAACGGCTTGAGTTCCTCGATGTTCACCGTGAACGGGGCGTAGCGGCGGCCACCGGTCTCGCTGCCGGACCATTCCGGGCTGGTGATCACCGGCACCGGGCGGGCCTGGGTGTCGGCGTAGGTGATGCGCCGTTCCTCACTGCCCTCGGCGAGGTGCACGAGACGGCGTCCGGTGCGCTTCTCGAGTTCCCGGAAACCCTCGACGGCGAGCCGGCCGTTGGACGTGCCGGACAGCGCGAGGATCACATCGGCCATGCGCTCGGCGGTGGTGATCGCCGGACGCCCCTCCGCGACACCGGAATCCATCACCCCGAACTTCGCGGCGAGTTCGGCGACCTCCTCGGTCGGGTGGGTGGTGATGCCCTTGGTCGTCAGGCCGAGGGTGTCGACGAGCGGGCCGAGCGCCGACCACTTGTCGGCGATCGCGGCGAAGTCGCGTTCGACGACGGCGATCGGGCCCATCGTCTTCCCGGGAACCGGCGTCTCACCGGTGGTCCGCCAATCGTGTTCGGTACCACCGGGATAGGCCATCGCGCCCGGGGTGTCGTGCTGCAGTGTGCCGAGCACGACGTCGGTGCGGGTGCCCAGGTGCCGTGCCGCGAGCGTACTGAACGCGCGCGCGATCGCACCGAACGCCTCGTAGTCCGACCGCGTTTCCCACGGCGGGTCGATCGCGGGGCTGAACGCGTGGATGTAGGGGTGCATGTCGGTGCTCGACAGGTCCCCCTTCTCATACCAGGTGGCGGCGGGCAGCACCACGTCGGACAGCAGCGTCGTCGAGGTCATCCGGAAGTCGATCGACATGAGCAGATCGAGCTTGCCCTCGGGGATGTCGTCGGGCCACACGACCCCGTTCGGCCGCAGCTCCTCCGGGGTCGGCTCGGCCTGCACGTTGGAGGTGGTCCCGAGCAGGTGCCGCAGGAAGTACTCGTTGCCCTTGCTCGACGACCCGAGCAGATTCGCGCGCCAGATGCTCAGCACGCGTGGCCAGTTCCGCGGGTTGTCCGGATCGGTGACGGCCAGTTTCAGGTCACCCGACGCGAGTTGGCTCGCGACGTAGGCCGGGATCTCCTGGCCGACGGCGCGGGCGTCGTCGGCGACGTCGAGGCTCGACCGGTCGAACTGCGGGAAGAACGGACTCCAGCCCATCGCGTTCGCGGCGGCCAGCACGTCCATCGTGTGCTTGCCCGCGAATCGGCCGCGGCCGAGCGGACTGGCCAGCGCATCGGCGCGGTATCCGTCGTAGCGCCACTGGTCCGTGTGCGCGTACCAGTACGAGGTTCCCGCCATCTGCCGGGGCGGACGCGACCAGTCGGTGCCCATGGCCATCGCGGCCCAGCCGGTGACCGGGCGGCACTTCTCCTGCCCGACGTAGTGCGCCCAGCCACCGCCGTTGCGGCCCATCGAGCCGGTGAGCAGCAGCAGCGCGAGCACCGCCCGGTAGGTGGCGTCGCCGTGGAACCACTGGCAGATCCCGGCGCCCATGATGATCATGGACCGGCCGCCGGATTCCTCGGCGCTGCGCGCGAACTCCTTCGCGACGCGGATCGCCTGCGCCGCGGAGACTCCCGTGATCGATTCCTGCCAGGCCGGGGTGTAGGGCTCGGCCGGATCGTCGTATCCGGTGGGCCAGGTGCCGGGCAGACCGGGGCGCGCCACACCGTACTGCGCAAGCATCAGGTCGAACACCGTGCACACGCGGTGCTCGCCGACACGCCGGACCGGAACGCCGCGCTGCAGCGTCTCGCCGTGCCCGTCGAGGGTGTCGAAGCGCGGCAGATGGATCAGGGCGCTCTCCCCCGCCGCGCCGTCGTGCGGCGCGACGGTCAGCGCCGGCACGAGATCGCCGAGGTCGAGGTTCCACTTGCCGACCCCGTCGTCGCCGTACCGGAACCCGAGCGACCCGTGCGGCACCGCGACGTCGTCGGTGGCGCCGTCGAGCAGCACCGGCTTGAACGCGGCGTTCTCCACGTCGTGCCCGAGATCGGCGGCGGTGAGGTTCTTGCCGGGCACCAGCCGGCCTTCGCGTTCCTCGAGTTTCACCAGGAACGGCAGGTCGGTGTAGCGCCGCACGTAGTCGACGAAGAACGGCACCCGCTCCCGCACGAAGCACTCGTTGAGGATCACGTGGCCCATGGCCATGGCGAGGGCGCCGTCGGTGCCAGCCGCGCACGGCATCCATTCGTCGGCGAACTTGGTGTTGTCGGCGTAGTCGGGGCTGACCGTTACAACCTTGGTGCCGCGGTACCGGACCTCCGCCATCCAGTGCGCGTCGGGGGTGCGGGTGACCGGTACGTTCGATCCCCACATGAGGAGATAGGCCGCGTCCCACCAGTCCCCCGATTCGGGCACGTCGGTCTGGTCGCCGAACACCTGCGGCGAGGCGACCGGCAGGTCGGCGTACCAGTCGTAGAACGAGGTCATCACACCGCCGAGCAGTTCGATGAACCGGGAGCCGGCGGCGAACGACACCATCGACATCGCGGGAATCGGCGAGAAACCGGCGACCCGGTCCGGGCCGTACTCCTTGATGGTGTGGACGTGGGCGGCGGCGATCATCTCGGTGGCCTCGGCCCAGCTCACCCGCACCAGCCCGCCCTTGCCGCGTGCCCGCTGGTAGCGGCGGCGCCGTTCGGGATCGGACTGGATGTCCGCCCACGCGAGGACCGGGTCGCCGAGACGGGCCTTGGCTTCGCGGTACATCTCCACGAGCACACCGCGGGCGTACGGATAGCGCACCCGCGTCGGCGAATAGGTGTACCAGGAGAACGCGGCACCGCGGGGGCAGCCGCGCGGCTCGTACTCGGGGCGGTCCGGGCCGACCGACGGGTAGTCGGTCTGCTGGGTCTCCCAGGTGATGATGCCGTCCTTGACGTAGATCTTCCACGAGCACGAACCGGTGCAGTTGACGCCGTGCGTCGAGCGCACCACCTTGTCGTGGCTCCAGCGATCGCGGTAGAAGACGTCGCCTTCGCGGCCGCCCTGGCGGGTCACGGTGCGGCCGTCGTCCGAGATCTCACCCGGGGTGAAGAATCGTCCGCTGCGCTGCAGCAGTTCTTCGACGGGACCGCCGATGTGGGGAGCGTTCACAGTGGTTCCTTCCGGAGGTGGTCGTCAGGCGGCGGGATCGCGCGCAGGTTCGTGGGCGTGGAGCCGCAGCGCGGTGTAGGCCAGGGCGATCAGCGCGGTGGCCACCAGGAGCAGCAGACCGATCGTGTAGTCGTTGTCGACGCTGTCGTAGGTCGCACCCATCACCAGCGGCGGGAAGTAGCCGCCGAGGCCGCCGGCCGCGGCGACGATGCCGGTGACCGATCCGACCGAGCTGGCGGGCGAACGGCGGGCGACCCAGGCGAACACACCACCGGTACCGACGCCGAGGAACAGCGCGAGCAGGATGAACGTCGCGGCCGACCAGACGTCCGGCGGCGGCTGGAAGATCGCGACGAACGCCGTCACCGCGGTGCCGGCGAGGGACGCGAGCACCACGTACTTCGGCGGGATGCGGTCCGAGAGCGCGCCGCCGAACGGCCGGGCGATCACCGCGGCCAGCGCGAACGCCGCAGTGCGCGCGCCCGCGTCGACGGCGGAGAAGTCGTAGATCGTCTTGATGTAGGTCGGCAGGTAGTTGCTGAAGGCGACGAAGCCGCCGAAGACGATCGCGTACAGGAACGACATCTCCCAGGTGACCCCGAGCTTGAGGGCTGCGGTCAGCTTCGGCACCACCGGATCGGTGTTGGGAGCGAAATCGGGCGAGTTGCGCATCGTCAGGATGCACACGACCGCGGTCACCGCGAGCGCGATCGCGATGATGACGTGGGTGGCCAGGAGGCCGAACCAGTTCACGAACCGCGGCGTGAAGAACGCCGAGAGCGCGGTGCCGACCATGCCGGCACCGAACACCCCGGTCGCGAAGCCGCGGCGGGCCGGTTCGTACCAGGCGTTCGCGAACGGGATACCGACGGCGAAGATCGTGCCCGCGACGCCGAGGAAGAACCCGAAGACCAGCAGCAGCGGATACGAACCGGCGGCGCCCGCGATGCCGACCGCGAGCACCGGCAGGATCGACGCCAGCGAGATCGCGATGAACATGATCCGGCCGCCGTAGCGGTCGGTGAGCGATCCGACGACGATCCGGCCCAGCGCCCCGACCAGGATCGGGGTCGCGACCAGCAGCGACGCCTGCGTGCTGCTGAGCGACAGGTCGCCCGCATAGGTGGTGGACAGCGGGCCGATCATGTTCCAGGCCCAGAAGTTGATCGCTGATACCCAGGTGGCGAGGGCGAGGTTGAAACCCCGCCCAAGTCCGGCACCCGGCGTCGTTGCCGTGTTCACGTCACCCACGAAACCACCCTGGGGTGATCTTGGCGCAATTTTGGGGGAAAAGTTACAGCCTTCGCGGATTGTGAATTCCGGACCGGTTCTCCGCAACCCCTTCCGCACGGACGAATACCGGATTATGATTACGAATTACGTTGCAGCACAACATAGTACAAATACCCTAGGGGTTCGGGACAGCAGTCCGAACAATCCCCGGGTACAAAGAAACCCGCCCCGGAAGGACTTGAGTCCTTCCGGGGCGGGTCTTTCGAACCGTGTGGTATCACACTGCGCGAGGGGCGATCAGCCCTCCGCGTTCTCGGCGCCCTCGGCCGGCGCGGCCGCCGCGTCGTCCTCGACCGGAACCAGGCTGATCTTGCCGCGGTTGTCGATGTCGGCGATCTCGACCCGGATCTTCGAGCCGACGTTCACGACGTCCTCGACCTTCGCGATCCGCTTGCCGTTGCCCAGCTTGCTGATGTGCACCAGACCGTCGCGGCCCGGGAGCAGCGAGACGAACGCGCCGAACGCCGTGGTCTTGACCACGGTGCCGAGGAAACGCTCGCCCACCTTCGGGAGCTGCGGGTTGGCGATGGCGTTGATCTTGTCGATCGCGGCCTGCGCGGACGGGCCGTCCGCCGCACCGACGTAGACGGTGCCGTCGTCCTCGATGGAGATGTTGGCGCCGGTCTCCTCGGTGATCGAGTTGATCATCTTGCCCTTGGGGCCGATGACCTCGCCGATCTTGTCCACCGGAACCTTGATGGTGGTGATGCGCGGCGCGAACGGGCTCATCTCGTCCGGCGTGTCGATGGCCTCGGCCATGACCTCGAGGATCGTGGCGCGAGCGTCGTGGGCCTGCGAGAGCGCACCCGCCAGCACCTGCGACGGAATGCCGTCGAGCTTGGTGTCGAGCTGCAGGGCGGTCACGAAGTCCTTGGTGCCGGCGACCTTGAAGTCCATGTCGCCGAACGCGTCCTCGGCACCGAGGATGTCGGTCAGCGCCACGTAGCGGGTCTCACCGTCGACCTCGTCGGAGACCAGGCCCATCGCGATGCCCGCGACCGGGGCCTTCAGCGGCACACCGGCATTGAGCAGCGACAGCGTGGAGGCACACACCGAGCCCATCGACGTCGAACCGTTGGAGCCGAGAGCCTCGGACACCTGACGGATCGCGTACGGGAACTCCTCCTGGCTCGGCAGCACCGGCACGAGAGCGCGCTCGGCGAGAGCGCCGTGGCCGATCTCGCGACGCTTCGGCGAACCGACGCGGCCGGTCTCACCGGTCGAGTAGGGCGGGAAGTTGTAGTGGTGCATGTAGCGCTTGCTGGTCTCGGGACCGAGCGAGTCGACCTGCTGCGCCATCTTGATCATGTCCAGGGTGGTGACACCCATGATCTGGGTCTCGCCGCGCTCGAACAGTGCCGAACCGTGGGCGCGGGGGACGACCGCGACCTCGGCCGAGAGCGCGCGGATGTCGGTGATGCCGCGGCCGTCGATGCGGAACTGGTCGCGCAGGATGCGCTGGCGGACCAGCTTCTTGGTCAGCGAACGGAACGCCGCGCCGATCTCCTTCTCACGACCCTCGAAGCTCGGGGCGACCTGCTCGAGGATCTCGACCTTGATCTCGTCGGTGCGGTCGTCGCGCTCCTGCTTGCCGGCGATGGTCAGCGCCTCGGCGAGCTTCTCGGACGCGGCGGCCTCGACGGCGGCGTACACGTCGGACTCGTACGCCGGGAACAGCGGGAACTCACCGGTGGGCTTCGCGGCGGCGGCGGCGAGCTGCTGCTGCGCGATGCACAGGCGGGCGATGAACGGCTTGGCGGCCTCGAGGCCCTGCGCCACGATCGCCTCGGTCGGCGCCTGCGCGCCACCGTCGATCAGTGCGATGACGTTCTCGGTGGCCTCGGCCTCGACCATCATGATCGCGACGTCGGCGGTGTCCGGGTTGTCGCCACCGGCGACGATGCGGCCCGCGACGACCATGTCGAACACGGCGTTCTCGAGCTGCTCGACGGTCGGGAAAGCGACCCACTGGCCGGTCTTGTTCTCGGCCGAGGTGATCAGCGCGATGCGCACGCCACCGACCGGGCCGGAGAACGGCAGGCCCGCGATCTGGGTGGACGCGGACGCGGCGTTGATCGCGACGACGTCGTACAGGTCGTTCGGGTTCAGGCTCAGCACCGTCACGACGACCTGGATCTCGTTGCGGAGGCCGTCGACGAACGACGGGCGCAGCGGACGGTCGATGAGGCGGCAGGTCAGGATGGCGTCGGTCGAGGGACGGCCCTCACGACGGAAGAACGAGCCGGGGATACGGCCCGCGGCGTACATGCGCTCCTCGACGTCCACCGTCAGCGGGAAGAAGTCGAAGTGCTCCTTGGGCTGCTTGGAGGCGCTGGTGGCCGACAGCAGCATGGTCTCGTCGTCCAGGTAGGCGACGACGGAACCGGCGGCCTGCTGCGCCAGGCGGCCGGTCTCGAAACGAATGGTGCGGGTGCCGAAGGCCCCGTTGTCGATGGTCGCGGCGGTCTCGAACACGCCCTCGTCGACCTCGACTGCAGTGGTGCTGGTCATCTCTGTGTCTTCTCTTCCCTCTTCGTCTTCGCCGTACCCGCGTGGGCGCCACGGCCCCCTTGGCCACGGCTGCGCACCGACTCGCGGAGGCGGTCGTCGATCGAAACCCTCCGGTCCCGGATGACCGGGGGTCGGAGGGTCACTACCGAGGACCGACACCGTCGGCGCATACGGTTCGCCGCCTACCCAGGCGGCGTTTGCCGGTCTTCCGGCGCAAACACCGGTAGCCGACGAGGCCAGTCTAGAGGCATTCCCGTCGGCTACCGGCAGAGATCAGCGTACGCAGATCGTCTTGCTCGGGGTCTGCGTCAGCGACGCAGGCCCAGACGCTGGATGAGCGAGCGGTAACGCTCGACGTCGACCTTCTCGACGTACTTGAGGAGGCGGCGACGACGACCGACCAGCAGCAGCAGGCCGCGGCGGGAGTGGTGGTCGTGCTTGTGCTTCTTCAGGTGCTCGGTCAGATCGACGATGCGCTTGGTGAGCAGTGCCACCTGCGCCTCCGGCGAACCGGTGTCGGTCTCGTGGAGGCCGTACTCGCCGAGGATCTGCTTCTTCTGCTCGGTGGTCAATGCCACTGGGATACTCCTGATCACTGACGTCCGCGTGATACGAAAGCGGGCACGAGACCCGCCGGTGCGGCCACCGCGAACCGCAGCACACACCAAGAATCCAGGCTACCAGAGCCGACGGGGCCCCCGCCCGGTGTGCCGTTGTGGCGGCTCCCACCGCC
>NZ_JADZGH010000035.1:0-5419 GCF_015865005.1 Rhodococcus sp. CX | reverse complement strand
ATGATACTGCGCGGCAGTGTCTTCACGGAAAGTGCGCCAGAGCCAGGATCTCAATGAGCGCCATCAGCGGGGCGTGGGAGACGTCGAGTGGGCGGTCGCCGAGTACATCGACTGGTTCAATCATCGCCGCTTGCATGGCGAGATCGACCATGTTCCACCTGCCGAGTACGAGGCCACCTACTGGTCGAATCACATGTCGGTCGACTACCGTGAGACCCCGGTCCTCGCTGAGGCCGGAACCAGATAGCCGAGCCTCCGCCGAACTCGGGGCGATTCAGTCGACTATCGCGGCCGCAATGTGGTCGAGCGCCGGTTCTGCCACCTGAAGCAGTGGCGTGGGTTGGCTACGCGGTACGACAAGTTCGCGACATGCCCCGACTTGCTGGTCGAGCGCGGCTTCGTAGAACGCCTCGGCCAGGGCGGTTCAGACCCCTTCAGGACGCAGGCCGACACCGAGCTGGCCGTGATCGCGGAGCTGGCAGCGGCCCGGCCCACGCAAGCGACGGCACGCGGCCCCGGCGTCGCCAAAGAAGACTAGATGTGTAGCGACCAGCCGGACGCCAGCGAAGACTCGCTCACACTCACAGCGGATGAGCCGTGATCGGTGGTCGCCTCATGGGCCCAACCTTCGATCGATTCGGCGAATTGTGCGTAGCTCGATGGCCCATCTCCGGCGGTCACCATCCCGATCCATGCGTATCCACCAGGCTCCTTTCGGAGCACCCACGCGCCTGAGTCTCCGCCCTTTGTCGGTGACGACACGGATCCCTTCCCGCCCCAACGTTTACCTGGTCGGCGAATCTCGAGTAGATCCTCGAAGCAGTACACGGTTCCCGAGATAGTCATGCTGCGTCGAAGTGCGAGAGCGCCTATCTCAAGGGTTCTAGTACCCGACCGGGCAGAAACTTCGACGCGTTCACATTCGACGATATCAGCGATTGCCACCGTCCGTACGACCTGGCCGAGTGCGCGTACCGACTTGGTGGCTGAAACGGAGGACTCGAGTTCGATCAGTGCGGCATCGACCGTATTCGCATGCCCAGAGGCACGGCACCGTTGTCCAGGGCTGGTCAATGTCCCGTCGGTCGAATGCACACAGTTTCCGATCTTGGTACCGCCGTCAGGGTCGCTGGGCTGGACTGCCGCGGCATTGGTGACAATTACATGGCCGCATGTCACGCCATAAGTTGCCCCATTCATATCTATCAGGCCACCGAGCGTGCCGTTTATTGATCTGGCGGCCTGGCCCACTGACACTCCGCCCATCAGCGGGCGGTGACGCCGCTTGGGCCCAGCGTGGGCATGTGCGATCGGTCGCGCCTGCAATCGCACTGGCATGCCAACATCACTGGCAGTCGCGGATATTTCGGAAAAGTTCCTTGTCGATGGGTCATAGAGGACGGTAAACAGCACACCAACGTCCGCTCCGTCCAACCCGCGACGTTCGAGTGCGGCGCGGAACGCGTTGCACATCCAGGTTGGGTCGTAGGGAATCGCACTGTGTTCACGGGGAGGACGCGGAGCGGGCCACCCCCACTGCCTCTCGAAGTAGTTATCGACATCATCCAACTCAAGGAATGGGCCAGGGAAGTCGAATTGACGAATAATTTCGGCGATGTAGTTGTCGCAATCGGTCCACGCCGAAGATGTCATGGTCGTCCGAAGATCCCAGAAGTATCGAAGCAGTGGATCTGTCTCGACGAGCAAACCGTTCACATCCGGATGCGCCATCACCGATTGGAACGCTCCGATCCGCTCCCTGCCGATTGCCCGCAACGCCTCCACCGCTACCCCTCCTCATCGCCAGAATCAGCCGATCCCATCGGCGGCGGCTCCGGAACGACCACCTTGGCGGCGACTGCGTAGAGGATCGGCAGTACACCCACCGCGACCGCGCTGTAGATGTGAATCTCCTGCGGTAGCGTCACTTGGGCGTAAACCCACACCACGAAGGCACCGCAGCCCAACAGAATCGGCTGCCACGGTCGCCGATAGCGGGAGCGGGGGTAGATCCTGGCCAGATACGGAATTGTCAGGATCAACAGCGCCACGAAGATAACGAGCAGCCATACTGTTCGCCCCAAGGTGTTGGCATCCGTCGTCCCGAGAACAACACCCGACGCGATCGTGTAGGCGCCACCAGTCTCGACAGGAAAGTACTTCGCAAGTCGCTCCGGGTAGGAATCACCTTCTTCAGCCTGCGCCGCAGGACCCGTTACACGAGCAACTGGGGTCACACCCCGCGCCATAAGGACCTCCCAACAGTAATGACAGTAATGCGTCGACCAGGTCTGAGCATTAGCTCAGAGATCACGCTAAATCACGACTGGCGAATCCAGATGAGAAACCAATGGCCTGCACATGTGCTAGTGGGTGCGCCCGTTAGTTCGTCGGGGGTTGCCAGGCGGTGGGGTCGTTGAGGTAGAGACCGCAGGCGCAGTCGAGTGCTTCGGCCGGGGTGCCGCCGCGGAGGCCGCTGGGAAGGATGGAGTCTTCGTAGTCGTCGTGACTGGCCCGGTAGATCGCGAACCCCCAGGTAGTGGCCGATCCCGCGTAGCGCAGACGGCACAGCGGCAGCCTCGTGCCGTCGGCCAGTTCACCGGTGACATAGGCGAATGCCCCGTGGTAGCGCACCTGCAGTCCCGCGAGCTGCGGCCAGCGTTCGTCTGCGCGGGCGCGCAGTCGTTGCCGGAGGGAGACCTTCGTCGATTCGGGCGGTTTGGCCATGCGCGTCAGCCTGTCACGGTTGTACCCGGCGTGTCGGCCCGACTCGGTTCCGATGTCCAGGCACAGTTCCCCGGTCGATCATGATCACCGGACAGAGGGAGTCGGTTTGGCTGTGAGGAGTCCGTATCAGGTGCTTCCGACCTGCGAGGAGCGGTCCGAACTCGAGTCCCTCTCGCGTCGCGCTTCGGCGCAGTGCCGGCAGGTGTTACGCGCTCGGATCATCCTCGCCGCCGCGGACGGGACCTCCAACGCCGTGATCGCCGACCGACTCGGGATCTGTGTCGACACGGTCTGTAAGTGGCGTAGTCGATTTTGCGACAAGAGATATCGAAGGATTACGGGATCTTCCGCGCAGCGGCCGGCCACGTACCTTCCCGGCCGAGGTGGTGGCCGAGGTCAAGGCGTTGGCCTGTGAACTGCCGGCCCGGGCCGACGTGCCGCTGACCCGGTGGACCTGTCCGGAGCTGGCTCGTGAGGTTGTAACCCGGGGTATTGCCGGCGCGATTTCGGCGTCGACGGTGCGCCGGTGGCTGGCGGACGACGCCATCAAACCCTGGCAGTACCGCTCGTGGATCTTCCCCCGCGATCCGTATTTCGCTCCCAAGGCTGCGCGAGTCCTCGACCTCTACGACCGCATCTTCGACGGTGATCCACTCGGTGAGGACGACTTCGTGCTCAGCGCGGACGAGAAACCCGGTGTCCAGGCTCGCCAGCGCAAACACCCCGCTCTGTCTCCGGACGCGCATCGGCCGATGCGGGTGGAGTCCGAGTACTCCCGGCACGGCACCCTGGCGTACTTCGCTGCCTACGATGTCCACCACGCACGGGTATTCGGTCGTTGTGAACCCACCACTGGCATCGAGCCCTTCGGCCGCCTGGTGGAGCAGGTGATGACCACCGAACCCTACGCCAGTGCCCGGCGGGTGTTCTGGATCGTAGATAGTGTTGCCTCGCACCGTAACTGGGCGGCAGCGAAGCGGATGAACGATGCCTATCCCAATGCCCACATGATTCATCTGCCCGTGCATGCGTCGTGGTTGAACCAGGTGGAAATCTACTTCTCCGTCGTGCAGCGCAAGGCGCTCAGTCCCGACGATTTCCGCGACCTCGACGAGGTGACCACTCGCCTGAGGGCGTTCCAGGACCGCTACAACGCCACTGCCCGCCCGTTCGACTGGACGTTTACTCGATCCGACCTGAACGAGCTCCTCGACCGCCTCGGCCGCCACGATCCTCATACGCCACGCCCACTCGCCGCATGACCCCCGACGAACTAACGGGCGCACCCACTAGGTGGATTCGGTCCCCCAGACTAGGCATACAACCCCTTGATCATCTCTGATCACGCTTGCGGAAGACGTTGGAAGAACTTGTTCTGATACAAACCACGATTCCCAGAGGACGATGGAACGGAGGCATCCTCGTCGCTCAGTAGAGTAGCCGACTCGGCCTTGTCGCCGCGTCCGTCCGACTGCGGGTGACTCGGGATCGGCGGTAGCGGGTGCGCACGTCGCGCTGCGTCTACCAGGGTGCGCGCATGAGGGCTTTCCGGGTCGATCGATCCATCTTTGAAGTGACGGAACAGGGCGATCCCTGCGTGTCTCGCTTCGTTCAGAGTGATAGCGGGAATTGGTTGATTGGTGAAGCAGACCCCCCACTTATCTTGTGCTGCGGAGAGCTCACGCAACTGATGGATGTCTTGAACCTGGAGCCGACGGCTCGTGATGAGCCAGACGACCGCTGTGGACGAGTAGATTGCGACGTCACTGCTGCGGATGCGGTAGTCAAAGCCGCCGCCTATCTGCAGAAAACGCATGTGCTCGACAGTTCGAGCGTATTCAGCGCGGATCTGAATGGGAATGCCACTGACGGTCGTGGCCGGCGATGTTACGGCGGTAGAGGACTTGGCAGTGGGCAGAATGAGCGTTGGTTGCTGGGGACGCGGGTGCGGTTTTGGTCGTGCCGCAGCGGCCGTCTCCTCAGCCAGAATCGAAGCTACGCTCCGTCCTGATGCGATCGGCCGCTTTGTCGGGGCAGGCCGTGCCGGTGATCGCTTCGCGCGTGCGGGTGTTGCGGGCCGGTTCTGCTGCATGACCAATGTTTGTGCGCTGGTGTTGTACGCGGTGACATTTCCGTTTGTGTCGAACGTGAACAGCGCGATGGAATGCTGGTCGGCATATTGCACTGCGGGCTTGGCGTAACCGCTGTGGGCGTAGAACAGCATCCGGAGATGGTGGTCAATGCCCCGTGCTCCATACAATTGCCGCAGCTCGGGAGCTCCGACGGGGCGGAACCACAGCTTGACCTGTGCAATTGCGCCGTGGGACCGGATGTCGATACCCTCGTCGGGACCATCGCCGGTCACTGCTGCATCGACGAAGCCGAGTGTGCGCATATGAGCGGCAGCGGCTTCTTCAGCCTGCCGAGCCTTGCTAGTCATACCCCACAATCCCTGTCCGTTCATCGGCGAATAGTCAAGGCGCAACGCCTTGTCCAGCATATGCGACAGCGAACCCGGCTCCAGACCCCGCGCCCGCAACCACACGTGACATCACACTTGACCTATGGCCCTTCAAACGGCCATGTCTCGACCCATTCTCCGGTGCCGAGCAGGCCGTCGACCCGGCTGCATCGCCGAACCCGGGAGTGTCCGATAAACGGTGGATCCGGCCTGGCATCGGTTAGTTGATGC
>NZ_JADZGH010000034.1:61182-81618 GCF_015865005.1 Rhodococcus sp. CX | reverse complement strand
ACCCCCGCCCCCGACAGGAGCAGCAGTGACCGAGCTCGGCCCCCACCCGTTCCGCGACCTCACCACCGTCGACGCCCTCGGCGACGGCCGATGGCGCGCCCACATCCATCCGACCTGGACGATCGGGCCCAAGGTCCACGGCGGCTGCATGCTCGCCGTGTGCGCCGCCGCCGCGCGCCGGACGCTGCTCGCCGACGACACCGGCGACAGCGCGATTCAGCCTCTCGCCGTGAGCGCCTCGTTCGTGGCGGCACCGGACGCGGGGGATGTCGACCTGATCACCACGGTCCGCAAGCAGGGTAAGCAGGTCTCCCTCGTCGACGTCGAACTCGTGCAGGGCGACCGCGTGGCCGTGCGGGCCTCGATCACCCTCGGCCGCCCCGACGAGGGCGACGACGTGTTCGCCGCGGCACAGCCGCTCGCGGACCTGCCGGCCGAACCGACGCTCGGATCGAGGCTGGTGACGCCGGAGCATCCGATGGGGAAGATCGTCAACGTGAGCGGCGGCGCGGACTTGTGCGTCGACGAGACGAGTGCGCACTTCCTCGCGGGACGACAGGGTGAACCGGTCGTACGGATGTGGGCACGACCGCGTGCCGAGGACGAGGCCGACCGGAACACCGCGGCGCTGTTCGCGCTCATGGCGGGGGACATCTCCGCGCCGGTCGCGATGAACCTCGGCCGGTTCGGCTGGGCGCCGACCGTGCAGCTGACCGCATACCTGCGTCGGCTTCCGCAGCCGGGCTGGTTGCGCGTCATGGCGAGCAGCACCGTCCTCGGCGGCACGTGGTTCGAGGAGGACCACACCGTCGTGGACTCCACCGGTGCCGTCGTGGTGCAGAGTCGCCAGCTCGCGATGATGCCCCGGTAGGTAGGGGCTCTCCGCCCCGGTAGGGCGGCCTAGGCCCGGTTCCGGCGGCGTGGCAGGCTTACGGCCATGACGAGAATTGCGGTTATCGGTGGCGGCAGAATCGGCGAGGCCCTCGTCTCGGGCCTGCTGCAGGGTGGATTCGCGACGAAGGACCTCGTCGTCTCCGAGAAGTTCCCGGCCCGAGCCGAGACGCTGGCCCAGGAGTACTCGATCCGCGTGACCGGCTCCGTCGCGGACGCCGCCGAAGGCGCCGACGTCCTGGTCGTCGCGGTCAAGCCCGGTGACGTGGACGCCGTCCTCAACGACCTGGCCAACGCGGACCTCGAGGGTGATCGCGAACAACTGCTGCTGTCGCTGGCGGCGGGGATCCCCACCGCGCGGTACGAGAACAAGCTGCCCGCCGGCTTCCCGGTCGTGCGGGCCATGCCGAACACTCCGATGCTCGTGGGCGAGGGTGCCAGCGTCATCGCTGCGGGCCGGCATGCCAAGGCCGACCACCTCGAGCTGGTGCGCGAGATCCTGTCGTCCGTCGGCACCGTGACGGTCGTCCCCGAATCCCAGATCGACGCGGTCACCGCGGTGTCCGGTTCCGGTCCGGCCTACTTCTTCCTGATCGCCGAGGCGATGATCGACGCCGGTGTCTCGCTCGGCCTCAGCCGCGCGGTGGCGACCGAACTGGTCGTCCAGACGATGACCGGTTCGGCGGCGATGCTCGACCGCTCCGGGGAGAACGCGGCGGACCTCCGCGCGGCGGTCACCTCGCCCGGCGGAACCACCGCGGCGGCCGTCCGCGAACTCGAACGCCACGGGGTGCGCACTGCCTTCTACGAGGCGCTGACCGCAGCCCGCAACCGGTCGGCCCAGCTCGGCTCAACCGGAGAGTAGAACACGGACGGATCGGACGGCGTGTCAAATTCGTCGTCCGCACCGTCGCACAGGAACCAATCGTCACGCTAAGCTCGGATTAGCACGTGCGTGTCTGTTCCGCCGGAGGGGAAGCCGGCGGCGCGGGACGTGCCGGAGGTGTCCAATGGTTTCTGGAAACACACCGTCGAAGGGGCAACAGCCTCAGGACGGACAGTCGGTCCTCGCCGGCACCCAGTTCCTCACCGTGGCCGAGGTTGCGGCGTTGATGCGGGTATCGAAGATGACCGTGTACAGGTTGGTCCACAGTGGCGAGCTGCCTGCCGTGCGCGTGGGACGGTCGTTCCGCGTCCACGCAAAGGCCGTTCACGACTACTTGGAGACTTCGTACTTCGACGTCGGGTAACTGTCGTCGGGCGCATCGACGAGCGGAGCGGACCTCGTTTTCGTTCGGCGGATTCGCCCCGGTACGATTGCAAGTCGTCGTACCGGCCAGCCGGTGTCGTAAGGCGCTGCGCTCGTCACCACGGGGCCCAGCGTCGACATACAGGCGTACGTCACCGGCGTGCGCAGGACCGATAGAGAGAACGAGGGAAGCCCACCATGGGTTCTGTGATCAAGAAGCGCCGCAAGCGCATGTCGAAGAAGAAGCACCGCAAGCTGCTCCGCCGTACGCGCGTTCAGCGTCGTAAACTCGGCAAGTAATTTCGACATTCCGGGGGTGATTCGTCCGTTGTGCGGACTTCGGGAAGAGTGTTGACCTCTGTGTAATGCGGTGTCGCGCAACTCACCGTATTGTTGGGACCCATACCGCGCGAGAGTCGTTCCGTGATACGAGTCGATTCGGTCGACACCACGAGGTCGGTCTGCCGACATGACGAGCGCCGGTTCGCCGAGCACGTGGGGTCCGGAGAGCCGGTAGGTCTGGAAACAGGGGGTTGTGCGTGACTTCGACTGCTGACATCGAGCCGCCGAAGGTAGCTCTGGTGACCGGTGCCAGCCGTTTCCTCGGCGGATTCCTCGTCACCCGGCTCGCTCAGAATCCGGCGATCGAAAGGGTCATCGCGGTCGACACCCAGTCGCCCACCAAGGACATGCTCCGCCGCATGGGCCGCGCCGAGTTCGTCCTCGCCGACATCCGGAACCCCCTGATCGGCAAGGTCATCCGCAACATGGACGTCGACACCGTCGTCCACGCGTCGACGGTGACCAAGGCGCCCAAGTCCGGTAGCCGCACCGCCATGAAGGACATGAACGTCCTCGGTGCCATGCAGTTGTTCGCGGTGTGCCAGAAGGTGCCGTCCGTCCGGCGCGTGGTGCTGCGGTCGTCGTCGGTGGTGTACGGATCCAGCGCCAAGGACCCCGCCAAGTTCACCGAGGAGATGAGCGCCCGTCGTCGGCCGACCGGCGCCTTCGCCCGCGACATGATCGAGATCGAAGGTTATCTGCGGGGTCTGGCCCGCCGGCGCAGCGACATCTCGACCACGATCCTGCGGCTCGCCCCGACCGTCGGGAACCGGATGCCCGGTTCGGTGTCCACATATCTGACCTCGCCGTTGGTGCCGACCGTGTTCGGGCGCGACGCCCGGCTGCAATTGCTGCACGAAGAGGATGCGCTGGGCGCACTCGAACGAGCCACCGTCGCCGGTCCCGCCGGGACCTTCAACATCGCCGGGGACGGCGTCGTGATGGTCTCGCAGGCCGTCCGCCGCGCGGGCGGGATCCCGGTTCCCATGCCGTACGGGCTCTTCCGCACGGCGGGACAGGCCCTCATGGGATCCGTCATGAAATCGTTCACCAAGGAAGAACTCGACTACTTCCACTTCGGTTGCGGACTCGACACCACCCGGATGCGTACCGAACTCGGGTTCGAGCCGCGCTGGACGACGATGGACGCACTCGACGACTTCGCCCGCAGCATCGGGCTGAGCCGCATCGTGAAGACCGAATGGGTCGATCGAGCCGAATCGATGGTGCTCTCCGCACTGGGAGAGAGGACGGAGGCGCGATGACGCAGGTTGCAAAGGTCATTCCGCTGCACGGCGGACCGAATGCGCAGCGCCGCGGCGGTGCGAGACCCGGCAGCGGTCATCCCGCCGGCCGCGACCTCGAGCCCTTCGATCTGCCGAAACAGCACACCCCGGCGGACGGTTTCCTCGACGACCTCCGCCGGACCCTGATCGAGCAGGTCACCGGGACCGCCGAGTTCGTGCGGCGCCGCATGACCGGTGACTACGACGTCGACGACTTCGGATTCGATCCGCACTTCACCGAGCACGTCGTGATGCCGGTGCTGCGGCCGCTGTTCGACAAGTGGTTCCGCGTCGAGGTCCGTGGCATCGACAACATCCCCGCCGACGGCAGCGCCCTCGTCGTCGCCAATCACGCCGGCACCCTGCCGCTCGACGCGCTGATGACCTCGGTCGCGGTGTGGGACCAGGCCCACCGGCCGCTGCGGATGCTCGCCGCCGACCTCGCCTTCGACATGCCGGTCATCGGCAACGTCGCCCGCAAGGCCGGCCACACACTCGCCTGCCACCCGGACGCCGAGCGGCTGCTGCGCGACGACCAGGTGGTCGCGGTGTTCCCCGAGGGCTACAAGGGCCTGGGCAAACCGTTCCGCGAGCGGTACAAGCTGCAGCGGTTCGGCCGCGGTGGATTCGTGTCCGCGGCACTGAAGACGCGCGCCCCGATCGTGCCGTGCTCGATCGTCGGTTCGGAGGAGATCTACCCGAACATCGCCGACCTCACGTCGCTCGCGCGGGTGCTCGGCCTGCCCTACTTCCCCGTCACGCCGTTGTTCCCGGCCCTCGGTCCGCTCGGCCTCGTGCCGCTGCCGTCGAAGTGGTACATCGAGTTCGGCACCCCGATCACCACCGACGTGTACGACGACGCGGCCGCCGACGACCCGATGGTGCTGTTCGAGGTCACCGACCACGTGCGGGAGACCATTCAGCAGACGCTGTACAAGCTGCTCACCCGGCGCCGCAACGTCTTCCTCGGCTGACGCGCACCGGAACCGGAACTACGCGGCGCGGTCCCGCCGCCGCCCGAGCAGGACCGCGAGCGCTCCGCCCGCCGCACCGATCCCCAGCGCGGTCGGCACACCGATCCGCGCGGCCTTGCGGGCGGTCCGGAAATCCCGGATCTCCCAGCCGCGGGTCTTTGCGAGTTCCCGCAGGTCCGCGTCGGGATTGATCGCGACGGCCGTACCCACCAGCGACAGCATCGGCACGTCGTTGTGGCTGTCGGAGTAGGCCGTGCACCGCTTGAGGTTCAGGCCCTCCCGGATCGCCAGGGCACGCACCGCGTGCGCCTTGCCGAGCCCGTGCAGGATGTCGCCGACGAGCCGGCCCGTGAAGACGCCGTCCTTCGATTCGGCGACCGTACCCAGGGCGCCGCTCAACCCGAGCCGCTTGGCGATGACGTCGGCCAGTTCCACCGGGGTCGCGGTGACCAGCCACACCTGCTGGCCCGCGTCGAGGTGCATCTGCGCGAGCGCGCGCGTGCCCGGCCAGATCTTGTCGGCGATGATCTCGTCGTAGATCTCCTCTCCCAGGCGGCGCAGTTCCTCCGTCGACCGTCCCTGCACGAACGACAACGCCTTCTCGCGGCCGCTCGCGACGTCGTTCGAGTTCTCCTTGCCGGTGACCCGGAACTTCACCTGCTGCCAGGCGAACTCGAGCAGATCGGTCTTGCGGAAGTAGTCCCGCGCGACCAGACCCCGGGCGAAATGGATGATCGAGGCGCCCTGCACCATCGTGTTGTCGACGTCGAAGAACGCCGCCGCGGTCAGATCGCGCGGCGCGGGGGTCGCGGCCTCGGTTTCGATCCCGGCCTCGACCTCGGCCTCGGCGCGCGCCTCGTGCAGCGCCAGTGCGGCGTCGGCGCTGGCCTCACCGGCCAGGTTCGCGCGCACCTCGGCCTCGCTGGGACCGAACTTGCTGAACCACCGGCGGCGTCCCGGTCGGATGAGGCCGGACAGAAACTCGCCGATTCCCCACCCGTACGGCAATGAACGTCCAGGCACTCGCACCTCCGTGTCACGACGGCCGTGTCGCCGCGGGCAACGGACGACGCGCCCAGCCTAGCCCGCGACCGGACCGCATTCCGGGCGGGAGCGAACGCACGGACCGGGTGTGACGTTCATCTCGACCGGCGATGGCGCACAGTAGGGGAATGACAGAGCCTCGACAGGACGCCGCCGGCGCCTCCGCACCCGCCCACGAAGTCACTCTCCTCGTCCGCGCCGCAGCCGGCGCGGACGAGGAGAGTGACTTCGTGGGCGGGTGCGGAGGCGCCGGCTGCGGCGCGTGCGCGCCCGCACGCGCTCGGCTCGAGCAGGTGTGCGAGGAGTTCGGGCTCACTCCGACATGCGTCGACGTCGACGCCGCTGCCGCAACGGATCCCGAGCTGCGCGCCGAATTCGGGGACCGGTTGCCGGTCGTTCTACTCGACGGCCGCGAGCACAGTTACTGGGAGGTGGACGAGCCGCGACTCAGGGCCGATCTCGCTCGCTGACCACGGTCGGCGCGGTCCGTCGCGCAGGTAGCGAGCACATTCGGGGCCCTTCGAGCAACTTTGTGCATGGCTTCACAAGCGGTTACCGTGGTGTGAACGAAACCCCGGATCACCGTGAGGACCGACGTGTATCCGTCGGCCGGACGAGGAGCCACGAACGTGACAGAGCTGCACCCCCCGCAGGGCGACGACGCCCGCGACAACGCCGGGGGCGGCGGGGGTGCCTCTCCCGGAGTTCCGGTGCGCGACATCCCTCAGGCTACTGTGACGCGTCTCGCGACCTATCTGCGGGTCCTCGGTGGGCTCGCGGACGCCGGGACGCTCATCGTCTCGAGCGAGGAACTCGCGACCGCGTCCGGGGTCGGATCCGCCAAACTCCGCAAGGACCTGTCGTTCCTCGGCCCCAACGGGGTTCGCGGCGTCGGCTACGACGTGCTGCGCCTGCAGGCGCGCATCGAGAACGCGCTCGGCCTGGACCAGGGACACCGCGTGGTGCTGGTCGGCGTCGGCAATCTCGGTCGTGCGCTCGCCCGGTACCCGGGTTTCGACCGCCGCGGATTCACCATGGCCGGCCTGTTCGACTCCGATCCGCAGATCGTCGGCACCCGTGTGGGCGATCTGACGATCCGCCACGTCGACGGCCTCGAGTCCGGTGCCCGCGAACTCGGCGCGACCATCGGGGTCGTCGCGACACCCGGTGAGGCCGCCCAGCAGGTGTGCGACGTCCTGGTCCGTTCCGGGGTGCGCAGCGTCCTGAGCTTCGCTCCGACGCCGCTCGAGGTGCCCGAACACGTCGAGGTCCGCCGCGTCGATCTTTCCGTCGAGATGCAGGTGCTCTCGTTCAACAGCGCCCGCAACGACGAACTCGCACACGCTGCCGGGGACGCACGTCCCACCGGAATGGGGCAGCCGATGAGTTCCCGCGCTACCGCGGTGAAGGCAACGAGCGCCCCGCACCGGGCCTCGTCCGGGAAGTCGGGCCCGCTGGGTTCGACCGTGACAAGAAACGGATCGGTGATCGCGCCGTGAGTGTTCTCCTCGTCGGGATCTCGCACCGGAGTGCCCCGGTGTCAGTGCTCGAGAAGGTCGCGGTCACCGACACCGACCGACCGAAGCTGACCGACAAGATGATGTCCTCCGGGCACATCTCCGAGGCGATGATCGTCTCCACCTGCAACCGGGTGGAGATCTACGCGGTCGTCGACGCGTTCCACGGCGCCCTGGCCGACGTCAGCGCACTGATGGCCGAGCATTCCGGTCTGACCCTGTCCGATCTGCACCGGCACGCCTACGTGCGGTACAGCGAGGCCGCCGCCGAGCACCTGTTCTCGGTCGCCAGCGGCCTGGACTCGATGGTCGTCGGGGAACAGCAGATTCTCGGCCAGATCCGCGCCGCCTATGCCAGCGCGGACGCGCAGCAGGCCGCGGGCCGGGCACTGCACGAACTCGCCCAGCAGGCGCTGCGCGTCGGCAAGCGCGTCCACAGCGAAACCGGTATCGACGCCGCCGGCGCCTCGGTGGTGTCGGTCGCGCTGGACAAGGCCGGTGCCCGGCTCGGTGGTCTCGCCGGCCGCACCGCCGCCGTCGTCGGTGCCGGTGCGATGGGCGGTCTCGCGGTCGCGCATCTGACCCGGGCCGGGATCGGGCGGATCATCGTGGCCAACCGCACGCGCGAGCGCGCCGAACGACTCGCCGAAACGGCCCGCGGCAACGGCGTCGAGGCCGAGGTGGTCGCGTTCGGTGATCTCGCGTCCGCGCTCGCCTGCGCGGATGTCGCGGTGACCTGTACCGGCGCGGTCGGAACCGTCGTGACCCTCGCCGACGCACACCGCGCGCTCGCCGAGCCCGGCCGCGGATCGGACCGCCCCCTCGTCATCTGCGACCTCGGCCTGCCGCGCGACGTCGACGCGTCCGTCTCGGGTCTTCCCGACGTCACCGTCTTCGACATGGAGGCGTTGCAGAACGATCCCGCCGCCGGCGCGGCCGCATCGGATGCCGAGGCCGCCCGCGCGATCGTCGCCGCCGAACTGTCCGACTACCTGACCTCTCAGCGTCTCGCCGAGGTCACCCCGACCGTCACCGCGTTGCGGCAGCGCGCCGCCGAGGTCGTCGAGGCCGAGCTGATGCGTCTCGAATCCCGGCTGCCCGATCTCGACGAGGGGGAACGCGGCGAGGTCGCGCGCACCGTCCGTCGCGTCGTCGACAAACTCCTGCACGCGCCGACCGTGCGCGTGAAACAACTGGCCTCCACTCCCGGCGGCGACCAGTACGCCGAGGCATTGCGTGAACTGTTCGAACTGCGTCCGGGTGCGGTCGAGGCCGTCGCCATGCCCATGACGAAGGAACCGGGTGCCCTGGCGGAGCCGGTCGGCACCGACCTGTCCGCAGCTCTCGATCCCGCCCTCACAACGGAGCTGCGGACTCCACGAAAGGACAGGCAGGCATGAGCGCCGAGGCCGCATCGGTCACCCGGAGCGACGACCGGGCCGGCAGCCGCACGTTGCGTATCGGAACGCGCGGCAGCCTCCTCGCGACCACGCAGGCGGGCACCGTCAGAGACGCACTGATCGCCGCCGGGCATCCCGCCGAGCTGGTGATCATCACGACCAAGGGCGACGTCACCGCAGGCCCGGTCCAGCGGATCGGCGTCGGCGTGTTCACCGCCGAACTGCGTGAGGCGCTGCTCGCCGGCGAGGTCGATCTCGCCGTGCACTCGTACAAGGACCTGCCCACCTTCCAGGATCCGCGCCTGGTCATCGCCGCGGTCCCGCCGCGCGAGGATCCCCGCGACGCGCTCGTCGCGCGGGACGGCCTGGTGCTGGGCGAACTGCCGCCCGGATCGAAGGTCGGCACGTCGGCGCCGCGTCGCCGCGCGCAGCTCGCCGCGCTCGGTCTCGGCCTCGACATCCAGCCGCTGCGCGGCAACATCGACACCCGGCTCGGCAAGGTCGAATCCGGCGAGCTCGACGCGATCGTCATCGCCCGCGCCGGTCTCTCCCGCATCGGCCGGACCGACCGCATCACCGAGTCCCTCGAACCGGTGCAGATGCTGCCGGCACCGTCGCAGGGGGCACTTGCCGTCGAGTGCCGTGCCGACGATCCGGAGATGATCGCCGTGCTCGCCGAGCTCGACGACCCGGCCAGCCGCGCCGCCGTCGACGCCGAGCGTGCACTGCTCGCCGAACTCGAGGCCGGGTGCACCGCGCCCGTCGGGGCGCTCGCCGAGGTCGTCGAATCCCTCGACGACGACGGCCGGGTGTTCGAGGAGCTGTCGGTGCGTGGCTGTGCCGCCGCGATCGACGGTTCCGACGCGATCCGCGCGAGCGCGGTCGGACCGCTCGAGCGTGCCACCGAGCTCGGTCGCGCCGTCGCCCGGGAGCTGCTCGACCTCGGAGCCCGCGACCTCATGGCCGCCGACGAAGGTGCCGGCAGACCGGCAGAAGAAAGTGCAGCAGATGTTTGACGCCCTGCCTTCCCGTTTCCGATTTCCCGATACCGCAGATTTGATCGCACTGGAGAATCACCGATGAGCCGAGTCCGCAAGCACACTCCCGGACGGATCCTGTTCGTGGGATCGGGGCCGGGCGACCCGGCGCTGCTCACCGTGCGCGCACGCGACGTGCTGACGAGCGCCACCATGGCCTTCACCGACCCCGACGTGGACAAGGCCGTCGTCGCGCTCGTCGGCCGCGACGCCGGCCGCGACCCGGAGACCGGGGAACCGATCGCCGAGGTCCGTCCCGCGCTGGGCGAGCCCGCCGAGGTCGCGAAGACGCTGGTCGCCGAGGCCAGGAACGGCCACGACGTGGTGCGTCTGGTCGCCGGGGATCCGATGACGACCGATTCGGTGATCGCCGAGGTCAACGCCGTCTCCCGCACCCAGGTGGTGTTCGAGGTCCTGCCGGGCCTGCCGTCCGGCTCGGCCGTCCCCAGCTACGCCGGCATGGCGTTGGGTTCGTGCCACACCGAGGTCGACGTCCGCGGCGAGGTGAACTGGGCTGCGCTTGCCGCCGCACCCGGCCCGCTCGTGCTGCACGCGACCTCCGGTCACCTGGCCGAGACGGCGAGTGCCCTCGTCGAGCACGGTCTCGCGCCGCAGACCCCGGCCGCGATCACGGTGCGGGGCACGACCCGTCAGCAGCGCACCGTCGAAGCGACCCTCGCGACCCTCAACGACGCCGGATCCGAGCTGGTGGGCCCGCTGATCGTCACGGTCGGCAAGGTCGTCTCGCACCGCAACAAGCTGTCGTGGTGGGAATCGCGCGCCCTGTACGGCTGGACGGTGCTGGTGCCGCGCACCAAGGATCAGGCCGGTGAGATGAGCGATCGTCTCGTCACCCACGGTGCGATTCCCATCGAGGTGCCGACCATCGCGGTCGAGCCGCCGCGCAGCCCCGCCCAGATGGAGCGGGCCGTCAAGGGCCTGGTGGACGGTCGCTACCAGTGGGTGGTGTTCACCTCCACCAACGCGGTGCGCGCGGTGTGGGAGAAGTTCGAAGCGTTCGGTCTGGACGCACGTGCGTTCTCCGGCGTGAAGATCGCCTGCGTCGGTCAGGCCACCGCGGACAAGGTGCGGTCGTTCGGTATCACCCCGGAGCTGGTGCCGACGGGGGAGCAGTCCAGCGAGGGCCTGCTCGCCGAGTTCGCGCCGTACGACGACGTGTTCGACCCGGTCAACCGGATCCTGCTGCCCCGCGCCGACATCGCGACCGAGACGCTCGCCGAGGGATTGCGCGAACGCGGCTGGGAGATCGACGACGTCACCGCGTACCGCACCGTCCGGGCCGCGCCGCCGCCGGCCGAGACCCGCGAGATGATCAAGACCGGTGGTTTCGACGCGGTGTGCTTCACCTCGTCGTCGACGGTCCGGAATCTCGTCGGTATCGCCGGTAAGCCGCACGCGCGCACGATCGTCGCCTGCATCGGTCCCAAGACCGCGGAGACCGCGATCGAGTTCGGTCTGCGGGTCGACGTGCAGCCCGAGACCGCGCAGGTCGGTCCGCTGGTCGAGGCGCTCGCCGAGCACGCCGCCCGGCTGCGCGCCGAGGGCGCTCTGCCGCCGCCGCGCAAGAAGTCCCGAGCCCGGCGCTGACTCCACTCGTGCGCGGTTTCGGTAGCCACCGCTACCGGAACCGCGCACGACTCGTATCGGAAGGTGTGAACCGTGTATCCGGAATTTCGTCCCCGCAGGCTGCGTACCACCCCGGCGATGCGGCGACTCGTCGCCGAAACCTCGCTCGAGCCAAGACATCTGGTGCTGCCGATGTTCGTCGCCGACGGGATCGGCGCACCCCGCGAGATCTCGTCGATGCCCGGCGTCTTCCAGCACACGTTCGACTCGCTGCGGGCCGCGGCGACGACGGCGGTCGAGGCGGGCGTCGGCGGTCTGATGCTGTTCGGTGTGCCGCGCCCGGAGGACAAGGACGCGCGCGGATCCGGCGCCACCGATCCCGACGGGGTGCTCAACCGGGGGCTGCGGGATCTGCGCGACGAACTCGGTGACGCGACGGTGATCATGGCCGACACCTGTCTCGACGAGTTCACCGATCACGGGCACTGCGGTGTGCTCACCGAGTCCGGGCGGGTCGACAACGACGCGACACTCGAGCGCTACGCGGAAATGGCTGTGGCGCAAGCAGAGTCGGGTGCGCATCTGCTCGGTCCGAGCGGAATGATGGACGGGCAGGTCGCGACGATCCGCGCGGCTCTCGATGCGGCCGGCTTCCAGGACGTCGGGCAGCTGGCGTACGCGGCCAAGTATGCGTCGGCGTTCTACGGCCCGTTCCGCGAGGCCGTCGGATCGTCGCTCGAAGGTGATCGCCGTACCTACCAACAGGATCCGGCGAACCGGCGCGAGGCGCTCCGGGAGGTCGACCTAGATCTCGCCGAGGGGGCGGACCTGGTGATGGTCAAGCCGGCGATGTCCTATCTCGACATCCTGCGCGAGGTCGCGGATCGTTCCGACGTTCCCGTTGCGGCGTACCAGATTTCGGGAGAGTACTCGATGATTACGGCCGCCGCGCAGAACGGCTGGATCGACCGTGACGCCGCCGTCCTCGAGTCGCTGACGAGCATCCGTCGCGCCGGCGCCGACATCGTCCTGACCTACTGGGCCGCCGAGGCTGCAGGCTGGTTGTCGTGACCGGGCCCATGCCGATGCCCACGCCGGGGCAGAGGCCGGTCGGTGAACAGCGTCCGATGCCCGTCGACGTCGGAACGGCGTACCAATTGTGGTGTGGCGTCCTGATTCTCGGAATTGTGTCGGCGGTCACAAGTCTGGCCGTGATGTGGCGTGATCGTCAGGCGTTCGTCGATCGATTGATGGATCAGATGCCGGAGATGTCCGGATCCGAGGCGATGACGCGCGACGATTTCCTCGCGCTGATTCCGTTCGGTCTGGGCGTGGCGGCGGTCGGCAGCTTCGTGATTCTCGGCTTGCTCTATCTCGTCGTGCGACAGATGCGCCGCGGAAAGAACTGGGCGCGCATGCTGTTGACGCTGGTCGGGGTCTTCATGACCCTGTCGACGGTGCCGACGCTGTTCGGCGTGGGCGCCGGTACGGGCGTCGAAGGCTGGGTGCTCGGCATCGTCGGCATCCTCCAGTCGGTGCTGACGGTGGGCGCGATCGTACTCATGCATCGGCGCGACGCAAATCTGTACTTCCTTCGGATTCCTAATAATTGAGCTTACGGAGAGGGTTTCATTCGGCTATTTGACCTTGCGCGCGTAGGGAGTACGGTGGGCTCGACCAACGGTCTGTGGCCGTACCCGACGAGCGTGAGGACTCATGCAGGTGGAACACCCGTACGTGGAACCGCGACCCTACAGCCGTCGACGTGAGGCGCTCCTGATCGGCCTCATCGCAGTCCTGGGTCTCGTGACGCTCGTGCTCCTGGTCGTTCCCGGCACCTTCTCGGCCTGACGGACTGCTGCACCCGACGGACGGCTCACGTTGAACGGCGTCTCACGTTGAACGGCAGTGCGCCCGCGCCGCTGTTCCACGAACCCGGCGCCCGCTGGCGGGCGGTCGCGTCGGGTCCGCTGTTCTGCCTCGTCGGTCTGCTGATCGAAGTGGCGACCGGGCCGGTCGTGCACTGGTTCGCGCTGCCGGTGATGGCGGTGGTACTGGCCGTTTTCGCGTACATCATGGTCGTCGCAGGCCGTCGGCACGTGAGTGTCGAACTGACCGAGACGGTGCTGCGGCAGGGGACCGAGGAGCTGCCCGTCGCCGACATCGAGGCGGTCCTGCCACCCGCAGATCCCGCGTCGCGGGACCCGGCCCGCTGGGAGAATGCGCGCACCCTCGGGGAGCTGTCCGGCGTACCGCGCAAGCGCACCGCCGTCGGATTGCGGTTGCGCGGTGGCACGTTCGTGAGGGCGTGGGCGAAGGACGATGCGGAGCTGCGCAGGTGCCTCGACGGCCTCGTGAGCGGGCGTGCGCGCTGACGGACCTGATGACGGCAGGTACCCCCTGGGGGTATCGTCGGTGGTGATGTCGAGACTCGAAGGAGCCACAATGCAGAACACCTACCGTGTCGAGGGCATGACCTGCGGACACTGCGTCTCCGCCGTGCGCGAGGAGATCTCCGCGATCCCCGGTGTCTCCGAGGTGGACGTGAATCTCGAGACCGGCACCGTCGTGGTTGTCAGCGACATCGAGTTGGATCCGAAGGCCGTCGCGGATGCCGTCGACGAAGCCGGATACGCGCTCGTCGCCTGATCCCGTGACCCGGCCGGCATCATGAGCAGCAGACTGCGCAGGACCGCCGGGTCCCTCCTGGCCGCCGCCACACTCGTGTGTGCGGCGGCCTCGTGCACGAACGCGGAGCCGCCCAGGACACCGGTGGCTAAGCCGCCCGGGGATACGGTGGAGGAAACCTCCGTGACGGTCCCCGCCGTGAGCGCCCCGCCGTCGGTCACCGTCGAGATACTGATCGACGGGCTGGACCATCCGTGGGACGTCGTCCGGGCTCCCGACGGCACGCTCCTCACCGGCGAGCGCGGCGGGCGTTTCGTCGTCCGCCGCCCGGACGGGCAGGTCACCGCGCTGCAGGCCGACCTGTCCGACCTCTACGCGGTCGGGGAGACCGGCCTGATGGGGCTGGCCCTGTCCGACGACTTCGCCACCGACCGGACCTTCTACTCGTGCCAGGGTCACCGCGACCCGGACGACGTGCGCGTGCTCGCCTGGACGGTCGACCCCGACTGGACCACCGCCACCCGGGTCCGCACCGTGGTCTCCGGCATGCCGGTCGCCGCGGGCGGCCGCCACGCCGGCTGCCGGATCCTCGTCCACCCGGACGGCACCCTCTACGTGGGCACCGGCGACAGCGCCCGCCCCACCGTCCCGCAGGACCGGGCGAGCCTCGGCGGCAAGGTGCTGCACCTGAACCCCGACGGAACACCCGCCGCCGGCAACCCCGATCCCGGCAGCCCGATCTACACCCTCGGCCACCGGAACGTGCAGGGACTGGCACTGCAGCCCGGCACCGGGCGCATCTATGCCGTCGAACAGGGCACCCGCCGCGACGACGAGGTCAACCTGCTCGAACCCGGCGGCAACTACGGCTACCGGCCCGACCGGGAACCCGGCCGCTACGACGAGTCGGTGCCCATGACCGACCCCGACCGGGTGCCCGGCGCGATCGGTGCGGTGTGGAGTTCCGGGTCCCCGACGATCGCGACACCGGGCCTCGCATTCGTCACCGGCGATGCGTGGGGGCCGTGGTCGGGAGCCCTCGTGGTCAGCAGCCAGCAGGCGGCCCGGCTGATCCTGCTGAAGCTGTCCGAGGACGGGCGCAGCGTCGTCGATTCCGCGACCCTGCTCGAAGACACCTACGGGCGGCTGCGGTCGCTGACCCCGCTGCCCGACGGTTCCCTGCTGGTGACCACGGACAACGGAGACGACGACCGCATCCTCCGGGTGATTCCGAACTGAGGTTCAGACCCGGCCCGCGTCGGTTCCCGGCCCGTCGAGCATCGCCGACCCCAGCAGGAATTCGGGCACGCCGAGTCCCTCGACGAGCGTCGCCGCGTGCGGGCGCAACGTCCGGCACCGCTCGTTGATGCCGCGCAGCACCGCCTTCGCCCGCTCCACGGACAGGTGCCGATGCTCCATGAACCACGCCTTGTCGTCCTCGATGACGCTCAGCGCGTACAGATCGCACACGTCCGACAGCAGTTCCCGGGCCGTCTCGTCCTCGCACGACTCGATCCCGGCGACGAACGCCTCGAGCACGACCCGGTCGATGTGTGCGCGGGCCGCGTGCAACACGTGGTCCTGCACGAAGTTGAACGCGTCGAACTGGCTCTCCTCCCGCTTCGACGCCGCCTGCAGCCGCCGCGCCGCCGTCGAGAGCAGGTACTGCTCGCGGTCCTCGAACATCGTGAGCTGCGTGCCCCGGTTGAACAGGCTGCCGTCCTCCTCGTTGTCCTGCCGGGTGTCGACGAGCGTCTGGATGATCTGCTGCGCCGCGGTGCGCTTCTTGACGATGTCGGAGACGGTGGTCGCCGCGAATCGCATCCACTCGACCGGGCTCATGCCACGCACCTCGTCGGCGTACGCGGTGAGCAGTTCCTTCGCGACGAGCTGGGTCAGGACGTGGTTGTCGCCCTCGAAGGTGGTGAACACGTCCGTGTCCGCCCGCAGCGACGTCAGCCGGTTCTCGGCCATGTAGCCGGCGCCGCCGCACGCCTCCCGGCACTCCTGGATCGCGCGGGTCGCGTGCTCGGTGTTCGCGACCTTCAGGCCCGCCGCGCGGCCCTCGAGCTCGCGCTGCTCCTGCGGGTCGACGTCCTCGACGGGGGTGGTCTGGATGCGGTGCATCGTCGAGATCAGCTCGTTCTGCGCGAACCCGAGCGCGTACGAGCGGGCGATGAGCGGCAACAGCCGGCGCTGGTGGACGAGGTAGTCGAGCAGCAGCACCTCCTGCTCGTCGTTCGGCGCGGAGAACTGGCGGCGCTGCAGCGCGTACTGCGTAGCGATCGTGAGCGCGACGCGCGCCGCGGCCCCGGCGGACCCGCCGACCGTGACGCGGCCGCGCACGAGGGTGCCGACCATGGTGAAGAACCGGCGGTTCGGGTTCTCGATGGGCGAGTGGTAGGTGCCGTCCGGGTCCACGTCCGCGTACCGGTTGAGCAGGTTCTCCCGCGGCACCCGCACCCCGTCGAAGCTGATGCGGCCGTTGTCGACGCCGGGCAGCCCGCCCTTGTATCCGCAGTCGGAGGTCGTCACGCCGGGCAGGTCGTTGCCGTGCTCGTCGCGGATCGGCACGACGAAGCAGTGCACACCCTCCGTCGCGCCGCCGGTGATCAGTTGCGCGAACACCGCCGCGACCGTCGCGTGCTGTGCCGCCCCGCCGATGTAGTCCTTGCGCGCGGACGGGGTGGGGGAGTCGATGACGAACTCCTGCGTGGCCGGGTCGTATGTCGCGGTCGTCTCGAGCGCCTGCACATCGCTGCCGTGGCCGGTCTCGGTCATCGCGAAGCACCCGAGCAACTCGAGGTCGATGAGCGGGCGGATGTAGCGCTCGTGGTGCCGCTGCGTGCCCAGGTTCTCGATGGCACCGCCGAACAGGCCCCACTGCACGCCCGACTTGACCATCAGCGACAGGTCCGACATCGCGAGCATCTCGATCGACGCGACCGCGCTGCCGGGGTCGCCGGTGCCGCCGCTCGCCTCCGAGAAACCGGCCGACGCGTAGCCGGCCTCGGCGAGCAGCCGCATCTGGTCGAGGACGGTCGCGCGGGCCCGGTCCAGATCGGGGATGTGATGGGGAGCGAATTCCTCCCGTGCCAGGTCGGTGCGGGCCCGGGAGCGGGCCTGCCGCCACGCGCCGTCGAGAGTGTCACGGAGATGATCAGCTGTGGTCGCCATGAATCCGACCCTAGGGCGGTGCCCCTGCTGGTGCTGCGGTTCCGCGTGCGGCACGCCGTGAACCGGGTGCCGTGAATCGGCGTTCCCGCCGGACAACCGGTGTTCCCGCCGGACCGAGACGGAGGTCACGCACGCCCGGGTGCCTTTTGGCAAATCCGCCGAAACTGGGACACTGGAGGTCGTGACTGCGACCCCCGATGCCTCCCGCACCCACGACACTGCTTCCGCCGCCCTGTTCGACCGGGCGTCGAAGGTGACGCCCGGAGGCGTCAACTCGCCGGTTCGAGCGTTCGGTTCGGTCGGCGGAACCCCCCGGTTCATCGCCTCGGCCTCGGGCAGCACCCTCACCGACGTCGACGGCAATTCCTATGTGGACCTGGTGTGTTCGTGGGGGCCGATGATTCTCGGCCACGCGCATCCCGCGGTCGTGGAGGCGGTCCGCACCGCCGCGACGTCCGGTCTGTCGTTCGGTGCGCCGACCGCCGGTGAGGTCGAACTCGCCGAGGAAATCGTGGCGCGCATCGCGCCCGTCGAACAGGTCCGGCTCGTCAATTCCGGGACCGAAGCGACGATGAGTGCGGTGCGTCTGGCGCGCGGATTCACCGGCCGCAGCAAGATCGTCAAATTTTCCGGGTGTTATCACGGTCACGTCGACGCGCTGCTCGCCGACGCCGGCTCCGGTCTCGCGACCTTCGGCCTGCCCACCTCCCCGGGCGTGACGGGCGCGCAGGCCGAGGACACCCTCGTGCTGCCGTACAACGACCTCGAGGCCGTCCGTGCCACGTTCGCCGCCAACCCGGGGCAGATCGCCGCCGTCATCACCGAGGCGGCCGCCGGCAACATGGGTACCGTCCCGCCGCTGCCCGGGTTCAACGAGGGACTGCGGGAGATCACCCGCGAGCACGGCGCGCTGCTGATCATGGACGAGGTGATGACCGGGTTCCGCGCGAGCGCCACCGGCTGGCACGGCATCGACGGGGTGGCCGGCGACCTGATGACCTTCGGCAAGGTGATGAGCGGTGGCCTGCCCGCCGCCGCATTCGGTGGCCGCGCCGACGTCATGGCCCGTCTCGCCCCCGCCGGCCCGGTCTACCAGGCCGGCACCCTCTCCGGTAACCCGGTCGCGGTCGCCGCGGGTCTCGCGAGCCTGCGCGCCGCCGACGCCGACGTGTACGCGGCCCTCGACCGCAACGCCGCGACCCTGGGCCGGCTGCTCGACGAGGCCCTCACCGCCGAAGGCGTGCCGCACCGCGTGCAGAACGCCGGCACCCTCCTCAGCGTCTTCTTCACCGACGCGCCGGTGACGAACTACGACGAGGCGAAGGCCGCGCAGACCTGGCGCTTCCCGGCGTTCTTCCACGCCCTGCTCGAGCACGGCGTGTACGCCCCGCCGAGCGCCTTCGAGACCTGGTTCGTCTCGTCCGCCCTCGACGACGACGCCTTCTCGCGGATCGCCGACGCCCTGCCGCACGCCGCGAAGGCCGCCGCGGCGGCGACCGCCCCCTGACCTGACCCGACCCGCCTCCATCCCGATCCGCTGACGCCCGACGCGAGGAATACCCACGTGACCGAAACCGTCCCGTCCGAGAAGCGCACCATCGTGCACGTGCTGCGGCACGGCGAGGTGCACAACCCCACCGGCATCCTCTACGGCCGGCTGCCGGGCTACCGGTTGTCCGTCACCGGTGAGTCGCAGGCACGGTCGGTGGCGGCGGTGCTCGCCGACCACGACATCGCGCACGTCGTCGCGTCCCCGCTGGAGCGCGCGCAGCAGACCGCCGCGCCGATCGCCGAGAAGCACGGACTGCCGGTCCTCACGGACGAGAACCTCATCGAGGCGGGCAACCAGTTCGAGGGCCTGAAGGTCGCGGTGGGCGACGGCGCGCTGAGCCGTCCCCGGCACTGGTGGAAGCTGCGCGACCCGTTCACCCCCTCGTGGGGCGAGCCCTACCTGCAGATCGCGCATCGCATGCTCGCCGCCGTCAACGCCGCGCGCGTCGCCGCGGTCGGCCGCGAGGCGGTGTGCGTGAGCCACCAGCTTCCGGTGTGGACGCTGCGCCGATTCCTCGAAGGGGAGCGGCTGTGGCACGACCCGCGGAACCGGCAGTGCAGTCTCGCGTCTCTGACGTCTCTGGTGTACGACGGGGACACCCTCGTCGACATCGTGTACTCGGAGCCGGCCGGGGCCTCCGACCCGAATGTGCACGGCGCATGAGAAGGATCTTCGTGGTCGTCGCGGCGCTGCTGTGCAGCGTCGCGGCTCTGACGTCGTGCGCGACCGGTGACGACGCCGTCGCCACCGGCGGCACGTTCGATTTCGTTTCCCCGGGCGGTCAGACCCGCATCTTCTACGATCCGCCGGCCGAACGAGGCACCCTCGGTGACCTGTCCGGTGAGGACCTGATGAACGAGGGGCAGACGCTCTCGCTCGCCGACTACGAGGGCCAGGTCGTCGTGCTGAACGTGTGGGGTCAGTGGTGTGCTCCCTGCCGCAGCGAGGTCGGGGACCTCGAGCAGGTGTACGAGTCGACCAAGGACCTGGGCGTGCAGTTCCTCGGCATCAATGTCCGCGACAACCAGCGTGACAAGGCGCAGGACTTCGTCGTCGACAACAAGGTGGCCTATCCGTCGATCTACGACCCGGCGATGCGGTCGCTGCTCGCGCTGGGCCGCAACTATCCGACCTCAGTGGTGCCGACGACCGTGGTGCTCGACCGCGACCATCGCGTCGCCGCGGTGTTCCTCACCGAACTGCTCGCCGAGGACCTGCAGCCGGTGGTCGAGCGGATCGCCGCCGAACCGGCCGGACAGCAGTGATGACGAGTACGGCAGTGACGACGAGTACCGCAGCGTTCTCCGCGACCGACGCCGACACGGTGCTGGCGTCCGGGGTGGGTGACACCTTCCAGTCGATGGCCGCGAGCGGGCCGCTGCTGCTCGCCGCCGGTGCGTGCCTGCTCGCCGGGCTCGTCTCGTTCGCGTCGCCGTGCGTGGTGCCGCTCGTTCCCGGCTACCTGTCGTACCTGGCCGGGGTCGTCGGTGCAGAAGCACCGGCGGTCACCGAGGCGCAGGCCCAGGCCCGCACGACGACGCTGCGCAGCGACGGCCGGTTGCGGGTCGCCGGCGCCGCAGCGCTGTTCGTCGCCGGGTTCACCGTGGTGTTCGTCCTGGCCACCGCGTCCGTCTTCGGCGCGATCTCGTTGCTCTCGGTCAACCGTGACGTCCTGATGCGGGTCGGCGGGGTCGTCACCATCGTCATGGGCCTGGTGTTCGTGGGCCTGATCCCGGCGTTGCAGCGCGACAC
>NZ_JADZGH010000034.1:50257-61079 GCF_015865005.1 Rhodococcus sp. CX | reverse complement strand
CCGCGTCGGCTGTCGAGCCTGGCGGGTGCGCCGCTGCTCGGCGGCGTCTTCGCGCTCGGCTGGACCCCCTGCCTCGGGCCGACGCTGGCCGGGGTGATCTCGCTGGCGGCCGGCACCGAAGGCACGACGGCCGCGCGGGGTGTCGCCCTGATCGTCTTCTACTGCCTCGGGCTGGGTCTGCCGTTCGTGGTGCTGGCCCTGGGGTCGGCGCGCGCGTTGCGGGGGGTCGGCTGGCTGCGATCGCACGCCCGCACCGTGCAGATCTTCGGCGGCATCATGCTCGTCGCGGTGGGGGTCGCCCTGGTCACCGGCGCGTGGGACATGTTCGTGTCCTGGGTGCGGGACGCCTTCATCTCCGAGGTGACGCTGCCGATCTGACGGCAGAGGTCGCCACCAGTTCCGAACGTTTCGAGAGGCAGTACATGCAGCCCGATCAGATGGTCCCCGCGGGCAACCCCGGCGTCCCGGCAGGAGGGCGCCGGTGACCGCGACCGACACCCCGACCACCACGCCGCAGCCGGTGCCGCCTCGGCAGGGTCCGACCGGGCGCGCCGTCGCATTCGTGCGCAACACATGGCGCGGGCTGACGTCGATGCGCACGGCGCTGGTGCTGCTGTTCCTGCTCGCGCTCGCCGCCATCCCGGGTGCCCTGCTGCCGCAGCGCAGCCTCAACGCCGGCAAGGTCGACGAGTACATCGCCGCGCGGCCCACCCTCGGACCGTTCATGGACAAGCTCGAGCTGTTCGACGTGTTCGGCAGTTTCTGGTTCACCGCGATCTACGTGCTGCTGTTCGTCTCGCTCGTCGGGTGCATCCTGCCGCGGTGCGTCGAGCACTTCCGGGCGTTGCGCACCCGCCCGGTGCCGGCGCCGCGGAACCTGGGCCGGCTGCCGCACCACGCCGAGACGACCGTCGGCGGGAGCCCCGAGGAGGTTCTCGCCCGGGTCCGTGGGCAGCTGAAGGGCTGGCGCATCGCCGAACGTGCCGGGGGACCGCGCGCGAAGGACTGCGAGCTGACCCTGTCCGCCGAGAAGGGCTATCTGCGCGAGTTCGGCAACCTGGTCTTCCACATCTCCCTGGTCGGTCTGCTCTTCACCGTCGCCATGGGCAAGCTCTTCGGATACGAGGGACAGCGGATCCTCATCGCGCACGGGGAGGAGTTCTGCACGACCTCCCCGGCGTCGTTCGATTCGTTCCGTGCCGGTGTCACCCTGGACGGCACCGGGTTGAACCCGATGTGCATCCGCGTGAACGATTTCGAGGCGGACTACCTCGACAACGGTCAGGCCGAGATGTTCACCTCGAACATCGACTACCAGTACGGCGACGACATCACCTCGAACACGTGGCGTCAGGCCGAGCTGAAGGTGAACCATCCGCTGCGCGTCGGCAGCGACCGCGTGTACCTGCAGGGTCACGGATTCGCGCCGACGTTCACGGTGACCTGGCCGAACGGCGAGACCCGCACCGAGACGCTGCAGTTCGCCCCCGACGATCCGAGGACGTTCCTGAGCAGCGGCGCGATGCGGTTCGACCCGCCGGGCGGCATGTTCCCCGATGCCGACGAACGCCGCAGGAACCAGATCGCGATCGAGGGCCTGTTCGCGCCGACGGCCGCACTCCACGGGTCGCTGCTGTCGTCGGCATTCCCGAAGATGCTGGATCCGGCCGTCGCGATCGACATCTACAAGGGCGACGCCGGCCTCGACACCGGCAGCCCGCAGTCGCTGTTCTCGCTCAACGGCGAGCTGATCAACCAGGGTCGCCTGGTCAAGCAGGATCGGGTGAACCTGAAGCAGGGGGAGAGCGCTACGCTCGCGGACGGCACCCAGGTCCGCTTCGACGGCGCCACCGATTTCGTGAACCTGCAGGTCTCGCACGACCCGGCGCAGCAGTGGGTGCTCGTGTCGGCGCTGGCGATGATGGCGGGACTGCTCGTGTCGCTGCTGGTCAAGCGGCGGCGCGTCTGGGTCCGGGTGTATCCGGCCGGTACAGTGGCAGGCGGCGAACGACAAACCGTAGTAGAGCTCGGTGGTCTGGCCCGCACGGATCAGGCCGGCTGGGGTGACGAGTTCGACCGTCTGGTTGCGCGCCTGCTCGGTCACGACGCTGCCGGTTCGGCAGAGGAGAAGAACAGATGATTGCTCACGAGACGCTCGCGCGGTACAGCGACTGGGCTTTCGAATCGGCATTCGCCGTGCTGGTGCTGGCGCTGGTGCTGCTCGTCGCCGAGTACGCGACCCACCGGGCCGACCGGGTCGCCGAGCGCGAACTCGTCACCGCCGGTGCCCCCTCCGGGGGAACGCAGGTCCCGGGCCGCGTGGGCGGCCCGCCGACCCCGGGCCGCGTCGACGGTCCGCAGAGCCCGGGCCGCGTCGACGGTCCGCAGAGCCGGACGATGTCGGAGCGGCTCGGCAACATGGGTCGCGCCCTCGTGGTCGTCGTCGCCGCGCTGATGGTCGCCTCGATCGTGCTGCGCGGATTCGCCACCGAGCGTTTCCCGCTCGGCAACATGTACGAGTTCGTGGCGATGGCCTGCACCGCCGCGGTCCTGTTCGGCCTGGTGGCGCTCCGCAAGCCCGCCTACCGCATCATGTGGGTCTACCTGCTGGTGCCGGTGCTGATCCTGATGTTCCTCGCCGCGACCGTCCTCTATGCGGACGCCGCGCCCGTCGTGCCGGCTCTGCGTTCGTTCTGGTTGCCGATCCACGTGACGATCATCAGTATCGGCAGCGGCATCTTCCTCGTCTCCGGTGTTGCCAGCCTGCTGTTCCTGCTGCGCATCCGATTCCCGAAGGACGCCGAGGGGAGCGGTGTGTTCGGCCGCGTCGCCCAGCGCCTGCCGGACGCGCAAACCCTCGACCGCCTGGCCTACCGCACGACGATCATCGCCTTCCCGCTGTTCGGTGCCGGCATCATCCTCGGTGCGATCTGGGCCGAGGCCGCGTGGGGTCGGTTCTGGGGCTGGGATCCGAAGGAAACCGTCTCGTTCATCACCTGGGTCGTCTACGCGGCCTACCTCCACGCCCGCGCGACGTCCGGGTGGCGCAACACCCGTGCGGCCTGGATCAACGTGGCCGGGTTCGTCGCCATGCTGTTCAACCTGTTCATCATCAACATGGTGGTGTCCGGTCTGCACTCGTACGCCGGCCTGACCTGATCCTGCTATCGTCTCCGCGATCGTTGGTGGGGGCGAGAACAAGGGGGAACGGGCGATGCCGGACGGAACGAAGCGGGGGCCGTCGGCGCAGGATCTCGATGCGTCGCTGCTGGTGCGGCGGGTGGCGCCACCCCCGGCGCGGGGCTGGCGGCGGGCGCTCTACCGGGGTACGGGCGGTCGCATCAACGTCGGGGAGAACGGCCGCGACCGCAACCGCGGCGAACTGACCGACCAGGTCCGGCAGCCACTGCACGGCTGCTACCGCATCGCACTGCTCAGCCTCAAGGGCGGGGTCGGCAAGACCACGACGACGGTCACGCTCGGATCGACGTTCGCGGCGCTGCGCGGGGACCGGGTGATCGCGGTCGACGCGAACCCGGACCGGGGCACGCTCAGTCAGAAGGTGCCGTCGGAAACCCCGGCGACCGTGCGCACCCTGCTGCGCGACGAATCACGCGTGCGCACCTACGGCGACGTCCGCGCCTACACCTCCCAGAACCGGCACCGGCTCGAGGTGCTCGCCTCCGACAGCGACCCGGCGGTATCCGAGGCGTTCAGCGCGCAGGACTACGAGCAGGTCCTGTCGACGCTTGAGCGGTTCTACAGCATCGTGCTCACCGACTGCGGAACCGGGCTGATGCATTCGGCGATGCGCGCGATCCTCGAGAACGCCGACGCGCTGATCGTCGTGAGTTCCGGTTCGGTCGACGGCGCGCGCAGTGCCTCCGCGACGCTGGACTGGCTCGACGCGCACGGCTATCGGCAGCTGGTGGCGGAGTCGGTGGCGGTGGTCAACGCAGTGCGGCCGCGGTCGGGCAAGGTCGACATCGATCGGCTCGTCGGGCACTTCGCGCAGCGCTGCCGCGCGGTCCACGTGCTGCCCTTCGACCCGCATCTCGAAGAGGGCGCCGAGATCGATCTCGATTGCCTGCACGCAACCACCCGCCGCGCGCTGCTGGGGCTCGCGGCGGATGTGACCGCGGATTTTCCGCGGCGGTCGGGGAATCAGTCGCCGGGGTCCTGATCGGGGGCGGCCGGCCCTTCGGTGCGACGCCGGTGTACCTCGCGATCGACCTTCCATAGGAATTCGGGATCGTCGTCCGGACCGAGAGCGCGTCCGGATTGCGTGTGCATTGCCGGACCGAACGCCTTCCACAGCAGAACCGCGAGTGTTACCGCACCGATGAATGCCAGCAGATAGAGCACGATGCACCTCCTTGCCGTGGACGCGCCCCTTGTCGGTCCGGACCGGGCCGTGGGCGACTCTTCCACCAGTCTATGCGCCCCGACCAGCGGGGACACGGTCAGGCGTCCCCGACGCCCCCGGCGACCCGAGGTGCCGGGTTCGTCCGAAAGGTCGGAATGCGACTCTCGGTGTGGTGTCGAGAAGAGGTGCTGTCAGCGGGTCGCCTCGGTGGTGAGCGAGCGGAGCAACGCCAGGACCTCCGATTCCCGGAAGCGGCGATGTCCGCCCGGGGTGCGCAGGGAGCCCAACCGGCCGGCGTGGGCCCACCGGGTCACGGTCTTGGGATCCACGTGGAAGAGGGCGGCGACCTGACCGGGCGTCAGCAGAGATTCCTTGGCGCCGTTGAAAGCGGGTGCACTCATTGCTGTAGTCCTCCGGGTGTTTCGTCGTGATCGGGTGATTCGATCGGTTGTTCCCAGCCATGTTGACACCGAAACCCCTGGTTGCTCGAACGGTCTACGGTTGGTAAAGCGGAAGTAATAGACAAAACGGACGTTTTGTCTTCCGTCCCGGAGGGGGACGCGGCACGAAAATTCGGGGCTGCCGCGGACGGCTACCCTGGATGCGTGAACGACGCAGCCGCCAACCGCCCCGACCAGGACCGACCGACCGCCACCGGCAAGGGAGCACTCGCCCGCGACGTGGTCGTGTACTCGCTCGCCCGGATGCTGCTGGTTCTCGTGCTCGCAGTCCTGATCCTCTACGTTCCGCGCTCCTTCGGGGTGGAAATCCCGCTCCTCATCGCGGCCCTGTTCGCGGTCCTCATCGCGATGCCGCTGTCGCTCGTGCTGTTCGCGCCGCTGCGGCGGCGGGTGAACGCGGGCATCGCCGACGTCGACGCCCGCCGTCGCGCCGAACGAGCCGACCTCGAGGCCCGCCTGCGCGGCCGGGACGGCAAGTGACCGAACCCGGCGAGCCGGTCGTCGTCGACAACAGCGCGCCGCGGGACTGGGTCGACAACGCGATCCGGCTCATCGAGGCCGACGCGCAGCGCAGCGCGGACACGCATCTGCTCCGGTACCCCCTGCCCGCGGACTGGGGCATCCAGCTCTACCTCAAGGACGAGTCCACCCACATCACCGGCAGCCTCAAACACCGGCTCGCGCGGTCGCTGTTCCTCTACGGGCTGTGCAACGGCTGGATCCGGGAGGACACCCCGATCGTCGAGGCGTCCTCCGGATCGACCGCGGTCAGTGAGGCGTACTTCGCGAACCTGCTGGGACTGGACTTCGTCGCGGTGGTCCCACGCAGCACCAGCGCCGCGAAGGTCGCGCTGATCGAGGCGCAGGGCGGGCGCTGCCATTACATCGACCGGCCCCCGGAGATCTACTCCGAGGCCCAGCGCCTCGCCACCGAGCTCGGCGGCCACTACATGGACCAGTTCACCCACGCCGAGCGCGCCACCGACTGGCGCGGCAACAACAACATCGCCCAGTCGATCTTCGCGCAGCTGCAGCTCGAGGAACATCCGGTGCCGGAGTGGATCGTCGTCGGCGCGGGCACCGGCGGCACCAGCGCCACGATCGGCCGCTACCTGCGGTACCAGCGTCATCGCAGCCGGCTCGCGGTTGTGGACCCGGAGAACTCCGCCTTCTTCGGCGGCTATGCCACCGGATCGGCCGACTACACGACGGGGATGCCGTCCCGCATCGAGGGCATCGGACGGCCGCGCGTCGAACCGTCGTTCGTCGGCCAGGTCGTCGACCGGATGATCCGCGTCCCCGACGCCGCGTCCATCGCCGCGGCACGGCACGCGAGCGAGGTCCTCGGCCGGCGCGTCGGTGGGTCGACCGGCACCAACCTGTGGGGTGCGTTCGGGCTCGTCGCCGAGATGCTCGCCGAGGGTCGCCGCGGCAGCGTCGTGACCCTGCTGTGCGACGGTGGGGAACGCTACGCGCAGACCTACTACTCCGACGAGTGGGTCGCGGCCGAAGGCCTGGATCTGACCGGCCCGGCCGAGACCCTGGAGCTGTTCGCGAAGACCGGGAGCTGGGCTCCCTGACACTGTGCGGCTCCGCCGCCCGTGTGCCTTAATGGCGGCTGGGACCGCCACATAGGCACACCGGCCGAAGGCACCCGCGTACCGTGGACGCATGGATCGCCCCGAGGTGACCCTGGCGAACGCCGACGCCGTCTACGACTTCTACCGCGACCACCGGCAGCCCCGCCTGCTCGCCCTGGCCGCCTACGCGATGCTCGCGGCCCGCTACCGGCCCCGCGTCAACTATCGAGGCGGGGCCCGCGATGCGCTGCGCGCGGTGATCGCGGACGGCACGCCTCTGGTGATCGTCGCGAATCACCTCACCTACAGCGACCAGTACACCCTTGCCGCCACCGCATGGCGGTCCCCGCTGCGCACGCTGATCGGCCGCACCCGGGTGCTGGCGAAGGACGAACTGTTCCGCGAGCCGCGACAGCGTCGCGAGGTCGACATGATGGGCGGTATCCCGGTGTTCCGCGCGAAGAACTACGGGGTGCGGGCCGCCGCCGAGGCGGGCCGCCGCATGATGGATGTCGCTGCGCTGCGCCTGAGCAGGGGTGATTCGCTGGCGATCTTCCCGGAGGGAACGTGCAACACCGTCGACCCGGCCCGGGTGCAGGCAATGGGCACCGGCATCGGCCACATCGTGCGCCGCGCCGACGGGCTCGGCGCGAAACCGGCGCTGGTGACCGTCGGCATCTGCTACGGACCGGACAACGATCCCCGGAAACCCGCGAGCGTCTTCATCACCCAGCCGGTACTCGGGCTCACCGGCACTCCGCGGGAGGTCACCCACCGGGTCGCGGAGGAACTGCAGCGGGCGGTCGACGGCGCCGTCGCACGCTATTGACGCCGCCGTACGGTATCCACATCGCACGGTTTCCACACGGAGTCGGGGAGGGACGGCCGATGGCGGTGACGAGCGCGGGTCTGCTGCTGTACCGCATCGATCCGTCGGGCCTGCTCACCGTGTGGCTCGTTCATCCCGGCGGTCCGTTCTGGAAGGGGAAGGACGAGGCGGCGTGGTCGATCCCGAAGGGGGAGTACACCGCGGACGAGGATCCCCTCGTCGTGGCACTGCGCGAATTCGAGGAGGAGTGCGGATTCCCGGCCCCGGAGGTGCCGACCTCGCTCCTGGGGAGGTTCCGGCAGCCCTCCGGCAAGGTCGTCACCGTGTACGTGGGTGAGGCCGACGAGGACGCCGAGGGCTTCGCGTTCGTCCGCAGCAACACGTTCGAACTCGAATGGCCGCCGCGGTCGGGACGGCTCCAGGAGTTCCCCGAGGTCGACGACGCCCGCTGGGTCACGCTGCCCGTGGCGGAATCCGCGCTGGTGAAGGGGCAGCGGCCGATCTTGGGGGCGCTCCGGGAGTATCTCGACGAAGCCGGACGGGTGTACCGGACCGGCTGATACGCGACGGGCGCCTCCCTCACCCCTCGAACTGGGGCAGCGGGGCGCCCGTCGTGTGCCGTGGTGGGTGCATGAAGCCGACCCGTCCGGGTCAGGCGTGGGCCGGAACGGCCTCCTGATCCGGGGTGCTCGGCTCGGCCGGGGCCTGCTTGGTGCGGGCCGGGACGAGCAGTGCGACCAGGGCGCCGGCCAGGGCTGCACCCGCACCGACGAACAGGCAGAGGTGGAACGCGGACTCGGTCGGGATCGAGTGGCCCCCCAGGTCCATGGTCTTGCTGGTGAGCACGGCTGCCATGACGGCGCCGGCCACGGTGGTGCCGACCGAGCGCATCAGCGAGTTGACACCCACGCTCGAACCGGCCTCCTCCATCGGGACGTTGTCCAGGATGAGGGTCGGGAAGGCGGCGTAGCCGATGCCGACGCCGGCGGAGGAGATGACGACGCTGACCATCAGCTTCCACGGCGCGTCCATCATGACGGCGCCGAAGACATAGCCGCAGGCCACGATCGTGGCGCCGATGGCCAGGGTGAGGCGGGCGCCGATGGCGGACATCAGCCTCGCGGAGATCGGGGCGAAGATCATCATCATCAGGCCACCGGGGAACATCCACAGGCCGGCCTGGAGGATCGTCTGTCCGAGGCCGTAGCCGGTGCGCTCGTCCATCTGCAGGAGCTGCGGCACGACGATCGAGGACGCCATCATGCCGAAGCCGATCAGGATGGCGGCGATATTGGTGAAGAGGACCGGACGGTGGCCCATGGTGCGCAGGTCGACCAGCGGGTCGTGGTGACGCAGCTCGAAGACACCGAAGAGGACCAGGACGATCGCGCCGCCGATGATGCAGCCCCAGGTGGTGCTGCTGCCCCAGCCCCAGGTCGAGCCCTTCGAGACGCCGACGAGCAGTGAGACGAGGCCGACTGCCAGGAGCAGGACGCCGACGTAGTCGAGGCGGGCCGGGTGGGTGTCCTGGGTGGCCGGGACGACCAGTGCGGTGGCCACGAGGACGATGATCGCCAGGGCGCTGGAGACGTAGAACAGCGCGTGCCAGTCGAAGGTCTGGGCGATCCAGGCCGACAGCGGCAGACCGATGGCGCCGCCCACACCGAGGGTGGCGGAGACGGTGGCGACCGCGGTGCCCTGCTTCTCCTTCGGGGCCAGCTCACGGACGGCCGAGATGGCCACCGGGATGTAACCCATCGCGATACCCTGCAGCGCGCGACCGACGAGGAACGGCACGAGGCCGGAACCCAGTGCGCAGAGCAGCGAGGCGACGACGAGCACGGCAGCAGAGCCGACCATGACGCGTTTCTTGCCGTACATGTCGGCGAGGCGGCCGGTGACCGGCATCGAGACGCCGGCGGCCAGCAAAGTGGCGGTGATCGCCCACGACGCGTTGGCGACCGTGGTGTTCAGCAGTTCGGGCAGTTCGGACTGGATCGGGATGACCAGCGACTGCATGAGTGCTCCGGCCAGGGAACCGAAGCACAGGGTGATGATGACGGCGGTGGCGCGGCTCGACGAGATGAGCGGTGCCGGCGCGCTCTTCGCGGCGGTGGTGTCCATGAGTTCCTGACGTAACGAGATATGTAAGTTACATATTTAGATGTGTAGAATACACATGTCCGCGGGTGAAGAAGTACTCGAATAGGGGTGGTTCCTATCACAGGCCTGGTCGATTCGGTGCGCGCGATGCCCGAGTGGGCACTCGTCGTGGCGACCTCACGTTTCGAACGAGGACAGCGCGCCGCGCAGTCGTTGAATCAGCTCAACGCTGCCGACAACCGCCTGCTGTGGTTGCTCACCACGCAGGGGCCACAGACGATGCGCCAGGTGGCCGAGGCTCTCGGGCTGGAACAGTCCACGGTGAACCGTCAGGTCCACGCCGCCCTGGCCCGCGGCCTGGTCGAGCGCCTGGACCAGGCCGGCGGCGGGGCCAAGACCCTGAAAGCCACCGCCGAGGGCCGGGGCATGTTCGAAACCGAACTCGCACGCAAGATGACGATCTTCGCGGCCGCGCTGGACGCGCTCCCAGCGGACGCGCGCGACGACTTCGTCCGGAACCTCGAAGTCTTCACCGAGGCCTACGCCGAGGCGGCCGAGCGGCAGGTGCAGTGCGAGGGTGACCGTTCCGGCGACGCGGTCTCCGGGTGATCGGGCGGCGTTCGCCCGAGTTTCGCGTGGGCGGAATCGGCAACGAATCGTCAACATTCGTTGACACGGTGGGGTTGTCAACCTAGATTGACAACATGAGCGAAGCAACGGCGCTCGCCGCATCCGCCGCCAGCCCCGATCCCGCCGAAGGGCTACGGGCAGTACGTGCGCTGCGGCGACTGCTCGAACGACTCGAAGAGATCCAGGTCGAGAACGCCCGCACCCAGGGCTGGTCCTGGCAGGCCATCGCCGACGAACTCGAGGTGAGCCGGCAGGCCGTCCACCAGAAGTACAACCGGAAGCGCAGGTGACCGCGATGTTCGAACGATTCACCGACAGCGCCCGTGCCGCTGTCGTCGACGCCCAGGCCCAGGCCCGAGCGCTCGACGCGACCGAAATCCGCCCGGAGCACCTCCTGCTCGGAGTGCTCGCGACCGCCGACCGATCGCTGCGCGCGCAACTGGCCGGTGTCGGACTCACCGGCGACGCCGTCTTCGCCGACCTCGAAGCCGCAGACGGCGTGCTCGGACCGGACGACGCCGACGCCCTCGAAAGCATCGGCATCGACCTCGACGCCATCCGCGAACGACTCGAGAGCACCTTCGGAGAAGGGATCCTCGACCGCCGATCGCCCGCTGCAGGACGCCCGGGCCGGTGGGGCCACATGCCATTCGCCCGCGGCGCCAAGAAGTCGCTGGAACTGGCCCTGCGCGAAGCCATTGCCCGGCGAGAGCGATCCATCACCGCCGAACACCTGCTCCTCGGGATCCTGCGCTCCGACGACCCGACCGCGCTCGGGCTGATCGAAAAGCACATCACGCGCGGGGACCTGCGGCAACTACTTGCCGCGCGCCTCGACCGCGCTGCCTGATCG
>NZ_JADZGH010000034.1:48191-50138 GCF_015865005.1 Rhodococcus sp. CX | reverse complement strand
CCCGCCACAGCGGCCGACGTGTGTAACAGTGGCGGTATGACATCACTGATCCTGCGATTGGTCATCAACGCCATCGGGCTATGGCTCGCCGCCACGCTCATCGACGGCGTCCGGATCGGCGCGATGGAAGGCGAGGACGGGCTCACCGGCCGCACCGTTCTGGCTCTGCTGGTGCTCGCCGTGATCTTCACGATCGTCAACGCCCTCGTGAAGCCGTTCGTCAAGCTGCTGTCGCTGCCGCTGCTGATCCTGACCCTCGGACTGTTCACCCTGGTCATCAACGCGTTGATGCTGTGGCTGACCTCGTGGATCAGCTCGTTCACCGACTACGGCCTGACCCTGAGCGGATTCTGGGCGGCCGTGTGGGGCGCCCTGATCATCTCCATCGTCAATCTCGTGCTCGGCGCGTTCGTGCCCGGCGACTGACCGCCACCGCGCCGCGCCCCCGCCGGAGGCCGAGCCGAATGCTCAGCCGAACGCGAGGGCCGGCGCGGTCGCCACCGCCCACACCAGCATGGCGAGCCCCGAATCCTGCAACGCCGGGATCAGGCTCTTGCCCAGACCTCCGGCGCGGACCGGGGCGTGGGCGCGCACGGCGAACGGCACGGCGAGCAGACCCGCCAGGGCCCACGGTGTCACCGCGACCAGCGCGAGGGACGCGACGAACGGCACCACGACCAGAATCAGATGCAGCGTGCGGGTGCGCGGATCGCCGAGCCGCACCGCCAGCGTGCGCTTGCCGCTGACCGTGTCGGTCGGGATGTCCCGGAGGTTGTTCGTCACCAGCACGGCCGTCGACAACGACCCGACCGCGACCGCGCAGGCCAGACCTGCCCAGGTCACCCGGCCGGCCTGCACGAACTGCGTGCCGAGCACCGCGACGAGACCGAAGAACACGAACACCGCGACCTCACCGAAGCCGGCGTAGCCGTACGGGTTGCGGCCACCGGTGTAGTACCAGGCGCCGACGATGCACACCGCGCCGACGAGGATCAGCCACCACGCGCTCGTCGCCGCCAGCACGAGGCCCGCGACCGCGCCGATCCCGAAGCACACGAACGCCGCGCGCTTGACGCTCGCCGGTGAGGCCAGACCCGAACCCACCAGGCGCAGCGGACCGACCCGATCGTCGTCGGTACCGCGGATACCGTCCGAATAGTCGTTCGCGAAGTTCACCCCGATGACGAGGGGCAACGCCACACACAACGCCAGCAGCGCCTTCCACCACACCGCGCCGTCGATGGCGGCGGCGGCGCCGGTACCGGCGACGACCGGAGCGATCGCATTGGGGAGGGTGCGCGGGCGGGCGCCTTCGAGCCATTGACCTGCGGTTGCCATGGATCGATCTTTGCACCCTGCCCGGTGGTCAGGAGAATCGGGCGACGAGCGCGCGGCGATCGACCTTGCCCGGTCCCCGCAGCGGCAGGGCGTCGACGACGTGCAGTTCGCGCGGAGCGGCGGTGCGGTCGAGTGTCGCGGCGACGTGGTCGCGCAACTCGTCGAGAGCGGGGGAGCAGCCGGGTGTCGCGACCACGACGGCGGCCACGCGCTGCCCCAGGCGGGCGTCGGGCAGGCCGATCACCGCGACCTCCCGCACCGAGGGATGCTCGATCAGGACCGCTTCGACGACCTGCGGCACGACGGTGAGCCCGCCCGTCGACAGGGCTTCGTCGAGCCGGCCCAGGATGCGGAGCACCCCGTCGTCGAGGATCCCGGCGTCGTCGGTCCGGAACCAGCCGGGAGTGGCGAACCCGGGATGGTCGGGCAGGCCGCGGTACCCGGACGCGAGGGTCGCGCCGCCGAGCCACACCCGCGATTCGGCGTCGACCCGAACGTCCACCCCGGTCAGCGGCACCCCGTCGTACACGCAGCCGCCGCACGTCTCGCTCATCCCGTAGGTGCGCACGACCGTGATGCCGGCCTCGCGGGCGCGGCGCAGCACCGGCG
>NZ_JADZGH010000034.1:46388-48181 GCF_015865005.1 Rhodococcus sp. CX | reverse complement strand
CGCCGCGGGAAGCGCTGCCGGATCGAATCCGTTCGCGACGTCCACCACGACCGGATCGGTGCCCGACAGCAGGCTGCGCAGCAGCACCTGCATTCCTGCGATGTGGTGAGCGGGCAGCGCGAGGAGCCACGATCCGGTTCCACCGATCCGCTCGTGCGTGGCGTCCCCGCTGGCACGTAGGGCCGCCGCCGTCAGCTCGGCGCCCTTCGGGGTTCCGGTGGTGCCGGACGTCGCCATCACCAGCCCGATGCCGTCGTCGATCGGCTCGCCGGGGCGCAGCGCGTCGGTCAGGCGGCGGGTCTCGCGCTCGTCCGCGGCGGGCACGGGCAGCAGAGCGGGACCGTCACCGTCGAGCATGCGGCGCAGCGCGGGAAGTATCGCGACGACGTCCCGCCCCGGCGGGACGGGCAGGACTTCGAGGACGCCACTCACAGGTCGCGGCCGGTGAGGGGCCAGCCCCCGGCCTCCAAGTGCTTCCGGACCCGGTCCACGTCCTGGTCGAGCGGCATCTCGTTGGTCACCTTCGTGATGAGCACCGCGATGTCGGTCTTGGTTATCGGCAGGTCGCCGGCCTCGATCAGCGCATCGGCGACCTGGTCCACCTCGTCCTCGGACAGGCGGCGGGTGAGCAGCGCCAGCAGCGGAACGTAGTCCTGCTCCGGCACTCCTTCGGGGTAGCCGGCGCGGAGCCATTCGATGATCGAGGAGAGGAACGGAGGCAAGATCACGGCGCCCCTCGCGCCGGTCCGTGGGCGGCTTCTTCCTTCTCGGCCGTGCCGTCCTGGGCCGTTTCGTCCTCGGTCCTGTGGTTCCCGCTCGTGTGGTTCCCGGTCGTGTCGTTCCGGGCCGTGTCGTTCCGGGCCGTGTCGTCGGAGGCCGGGTCGTCGCCCGGGGCGGGTTCGTCGGCCACGGCGGTGTCGGGAGCGGGGGCCGCTCCGCCGGTGGCGGTGCCCTCGGTGGAAGAGGCGTTCTCGGCAGAGGCGGTGTCCTCGGCAGAGGCGGTGTCCTCGCCGGACGTCACCGGCCACCCGCCTTCGGCGAGACGTGCGGTGACCCGCTCGACATCCTCCTCCGTGGGCTCCTCGTGCAGGACCCCCGCGATGATCTGTTTGAGGGTGTCGTAGTCGACGTGACGATCGGGACGTTCGTGCGCAGTCGCGATGGACAGTTCGACGACCTGGGCGATCTCTTCGTCGGTCAGCCGTCTCCGAAGCACCGCGAGCAGCGCGAAGTGGTCCTTTGCCGGAATGCCTTCCGGGTAGCCGGCGCGCAGCCAGTCGAGGACCGAGCGGAGCGAATACTTGGACACTGGGCTTCTTTCGTGGTGTGCGATCAGAACAGGTTGATGCCGAAACTGCTGGACAGGAAGTCGGCAGTCAACAGCAGTATTCCCGCAATGATGGCAATCACAACCACAGCGAAGCAGACAATTGCACCGGCCTTGCCGATGAGGGTGGGACCGGCGTTCTCATCGGTACCGCCCGACGCCAGCGACCGCATTCCGAGGGCGAACAGTGCCGGAAGACCGGCACCGAAGATCAGTCCGACCAGCACGACCTGCCAGAGGGAACTCAGGGTGTGGACCAGGAGATTCACAGGCGCCCCTTCGACCCGGCCGGCCGCGCGTCGGGATCCGTCGACACGGTGTGGGCGCCGGAGGCGGTGCCTTTGTTTCCGCCCTCCCACTCGGCGGTGACGTTGGAGGCGTCGATCGGCTGCTTACGCGACCGCAGATACATGAACAGTGCCAGAGCGCAGAGGATCGCGAACACCACCAGGACACCGGGGAGGCC
>NZ_JADZGH010000034.1:38051-46378 GCF_015865005.1 Rhodococcus sp. CX | reverse complement strand
GACGGCAGCGTGATCAGCCAGGCCACGGCCATGCGCCCGGCGACACCCCAGCGGACGTCGGCCGATTTGGTGCCGAGTCCGGTGCCGAGGATCGAGCCGGTCGCGACGTGCGTGGTCGACAGCGGCAGACCGAAATGGCTGGACGTGAGGATGATGGCGGCCGACGAGGACTCCGCGGCCATGCCCTGCGGCGGGGAGATCTCGACGAGGCCCTTGCCGAGGGTGCGGATGATCCGCCAGCCACCGAGGTAGGTGCCCAGCGCGATCGCGACCGCGCAGGCGAGCTTGACCCAGAACGGCATCTCGGCGTCGGCGGTGATGGTGCCGTGGGCCACCAGCGCGAGGAAGATGACGCCCATCGTCTTCTGGGCGTCGTTGGTGCCGTGAGCCAGCGACACGAGTGACGCGGTCCCGACCTGCCCGATGCGGAAGCCGCGGGTGCGGTGATCCTCGGGAATGTCGTGGGTGAGCCGGTGCACCGCCCAGGTGCCGACCGTTGCGACGAGGGCCGCGACCACCGGCGCGAGCAACGCGGGGATGATCACCTTGCCGAGCACGCCGTCCCACACGACGCCGTTGATGCCGATGGCCGCGAGTGCCGATCCGATCAGGCCGCCGAACAGGGCGTGCGACGAGCTGGAGGGCAGGCCGAACAGCCAGGTCGCGAGATTCCAGAGGATGCCGCCGACGAGGCCTGCGAAGACGATGATGAGGAGTTCCTCACCGCTGGTGCTGTCCAGATCGACGACGCCCTTCGCGACGGTCGCGGCGACCTCGACGGACAGGAATGCACCCACCAGGTTGAGGGTGGCGGAGAGCGCGACCGCGACCTTCGGCTTCAGTGCACCCGTGGCGATGGATGTGGCCATTGCGTTGCCGGTGTCGTGGAATCCGTTGGTGAAGTCGAATGCGAGGGCAGTGACGACCACTACCAGGAGGACAACAAGCTCAGCGGTCACATCTCATGATTCTGCTGTAGCGGGGAGGTAAAAGTACAGCGAAGCTCTGATGACGTCGAAGCGTTTCGAACGTGTTACACGAGGTCGCGGGAGGGTGCCGGTCGCAGCGTGTGGGAGGAGTCACTCGCCGAGCGATGTGATCTTGTTCTCATCGTCACTTTCCCGGGTGCCCCGGACCGGTCCTCGGCCCGGTTTCCCGGCACCGCCCGCGCTACCGGGTGTCGCGGCGGATCGGGTGGTCCGGGGGAATCTGCACGAGCACGATGGGGATGCCGTCGGGGTCCGCGATCCACAGTTCGTGCAACCCCCACGGTTCCTGCTTGGCCTCCCGCACGATCTCGACGCCGGCGAGAACGAGTTCCGCCTCGGCGTCGTACACGTCCCGCACCTGCAGCCAGAGGGCGCCGGCGAAGTGGGTCGGTTCGTCGGACGCGCCGTGCCCCGCGATCTCGATCAGCCCCTGCCCGGCGAAGAACACCGTGCCGCCCGGGTACTCACGGGAGATCGCGAGACCGAGCGTCTTCCCGTAGAACTCGAGCGCGGCGTCGTAGTCGCGCGGACGCAGGATCGTCCGGCTGCTCAGCACCTCCACGTTCCGGGTTCCTTCCTCTACTCGTGCGTGCCGGGGCACGATTCGTGACCTCGCCGGCCGTGGGTCCGTCGTTCCTCTTTCATCTCGGCCTCGAACAGGTGCCGGCGACCGTCGACCAGTTTGCTGCGCACGTCCGAGTCCAGAGCCCGGAACTCCGACCAGTAGCCGTCGTCGAACTCCTCGACGAGCTGGAAACTCCACCGCCCCTCGATGACGTTGCGGCCGACGAGTTCGGTGCGCACCTTCTCGGCGAGTTCGGTGTGCCCGGCGGCCTCGAGGAGATCGGCGGCGTCGCCGGCCTGCAGATCACCGCGGCCCATGAGCTGATGGAAGGCATAGAGGTGACCGCGGGCCTGTTCGATGGTTTCGAGCGCCTCGGACAGCTTGCCCACTGCCTCGATCGTCGCGTCGTCGACTCCGTCCGGCCGGGTGTGTTCGGGTGCCGGGCGCTCGCGGTCGGTCATGGACCACAGTGTGCCGGACCGGCCGGGATTCGCGACCGATTCGCCGAACGAAACGCCCGGCTTTCTCCGGTTGCTCGCCCGGAGACGAGCAACCGGAGAGGAGGTCAGAAGTACCAGGGGAACGGCGACCAATCCGGGTCACGCTTCTCGAGGAAGCTGTCGCGACCTTCGACGGCCTCGTCCGTCATGTACGCCAGGCGGGTGGCCTCACCCGCGAACAACTGCTGCCCGACGAGTCCGTCGTCCTGCAGGTTGAACGCGTACTTGAGCATGCGCTGCGCCTGCGGGGACTTGCCGTTGATCTTGGCCGCCCACTCGAGCGCGACGTTCTCGAGCTCGTCGTGGTCGACGACCCGGTTCACCGCGCCCATCTGGTGCATCTCCTCGGCGGTGTAGGTGTCGCCGAGGAAGAAGATCTCGCGGGCGAACTTCTGCCCGACCAGCTTCGCGAGGTAAGCGCTGCCGTACCCCCCGTCGAAGCTGCCCACGTCGGCGTCGGTCTGCTTGAAGCGGGCGTGCTCGCGGGAGGCGAGGGTCAGGTCGCACGTGACGTGCAGGCTGTGCCCGCCGCCGGCGGCCCAGCCGTTGACGAGTGCGATCACGACCTTCGGCATGAACCGGATCAGCCGCTGCACCTCGAGGATGTGCAGCCGCCCGGCCCGCGCCTTGTCCACGGTGTCGGCGGTCTCGCCGCTCGCGTACTGGTAGCCGCTGCGGCCACGGATGCGCTGGTCGCCGCCCGAGCAGAATGCCCAGCCGCCGTCCTTCGGGCTCGGACCGTTGCCCGTGAGCAGAACCGCACCGACATCCGACGTCATGCGCGCGTGGTCGAGCGTCCGGTACAGCTCGTCGACGGTGTGCGGGCGGAACGCATTGCGCACCTCGGGCCGGTCGAACGCGACGCGGACGGTGCCCTGCGTGATGTGCCGGTGGTACGTGATGTCGGTGAGGTTCTCGAAGCCCGGGACCGGGCGCCACAACTCAGGATTGAAGGTCACGTCGTCACCTTAGAGGGTGGGTTCGCCACGACCCGATCGTCGGCGGCCGATAACGTGCTCGGTATGAGCGAACAAACGGACCGGTCGGTGGACACGGAACACGAACACCACGGCGGGTTCCCCGTGTACACGCCCGTCAAGGCCGGTCCGAACTACGGGCGGCTCGTCGAAGCACTGCGGCGCCTGCAGGATCTCGCGGTCTCGACCAACCCTCCGGACGACGTGGTCGAGCAGGCGATCGCGCAGGCCGAGGCCCTCGGCGACCTCCTCGAGCCGCATCAGGTTCCGGAAGGCAAATCGCCGGCCGGGTTCAATCCGGAGCTGCCCGGCCGCGGAAGCCTGCTGCAGCCGCCGTGGCTCATCGAGAAGTTCGACGCCGAGGGCGTCCGCGAGCGCGGCACGTTCCGCCTGTTCCATCGCGGGGGGAACAACGCCGTGCACGGCGGCGTCATCCCGCTGCTGTTCGACGATCTGTTCGGCATGGTCGTGCACGCTTCCGGACATCCGATCTCCCGCACCGGCTATCTGCACGTCAACTACCGCAAGATCACCCCGATCGGAAGCGAGTTGGTCGTCGAGGGCCGGGTGGACCGGGTGGAGGGCCGCAAGATCTTCTGCTCCGCGGAGCTGCGCACACCCGACGGCACGCTGCTGTGCGACTGCGAAGCCCTCATGATCCAGTTGCTGCCCGGCCAGCCGTGACCGATCCGGTGTTGCCTCCGCTCGACCTGCCCCCGCTCGACGAGCTCCTCGCCGGCGCGGTCGTCGTGTCGCTGCCCATGCGGGTGCGGTTCCGGGGGATCACCACCCGCGAGGTCGTGCTGATCCAGGGCCCGGCCGGCTGGGGCGAGTTCGGTCCGTTCCCCGAATACGGTGACGACGAGGCCGCGCACTGGCTGCGGTCGGCGATCGAATCCGCCTGGCTCGGCGATCCCGAACCGCGCCGCACGGCGGTGCCGGTCAACGCGACCGTTCCCGCGGTCGACCCGGACCGCGTGCCCGAGATCCTGGCCAGGTTCCCCGGGGCACGGACCGCGAAGGTGAAGGTCGCCGAGAAGGGGCAGGACCTCGCGCAGGACATTGCGCGGGTGCGGGCGGTCCGCGAGCTGATCGACAACGTGCGCGTCGACGCGAACGGCGGCTGGGAGGTCGACGAGGCCGTGACCGCGCTGACCGCCCTCACCGCGGACGCGCCTCTCGAGTACGCGGAGCAGCCGTGCGCCACCGTGCCCGAACTCGTCGAGCTGCGACGCCGGCTGCCGGACGTGCCGGTTGCGGCGGACGAGAGCATCCGGCGGGCAGAGGATCCGTTGCGGGTGGTCCGCGCGGGTGGTGCCGACGTCGCTGTGGTCAAGGTCGCACCTCTCGGTGGGGCCCGGCGGCTCCTGGCCCTCGCTGCCGAGCTGGCCGAGCACGGGGTGCCCGTCGTGGTGTCGAGCGCGCTCGATTCCGCGGTCGGCATGGGCTCGGGACTGGCCGCCGCTGCAGCACTGCCGGACCTGCCGTACGCCTGTGGCCTGGGCACCGGTAACTTCTTCACAGCCGATGTGGCACCGGTGAGGGCGATGGCCGACGGGGTGATCCCGGTCGGCGCGATCGCGCCCGATCCGGCCAGGCTTGCCGAGGTGAGGGCTTCCGGCGAGCGGGTCCGGTGGTGGACGGACCGGCTCCGGCGCTGCCACGCGCTGCTCGGATAACTCGGGAGTATGTTGCAGCTGCGGCGTCGTATATCGTTCGGGCGTCCCAATGGTCACACAAGTCCCATGTATGGAGGCAGTGAAAGTGGTTGCAGCTCTGGGTGATGCTCTGCTCGGCGCCGACAAGTTCCCGGCAGTCATCGCCGATGTCGAGGCTCTGATCGATGCTGAGGTCTCGGACAAGAAGGGCGCCTCGGGTCTCGCCCTCAAGGGTGGATACGCCGCGGTGAAGAAGGTGGGACCGTCGATCGTGCCGGGCGCGATCGAAGGGCTGCTGCCCGAGTTCGTCGAGAAGATCCAGCCGTTCTGGAACGAGTTCGGCGGCAACGGATCGTTCGCCGACTTCCTCGTCGCCCGCGAGGACGAGGTCTCGAACGCGCTCCTGGGCGTGACGGACGAGCGCATCGCCGGCTCGTCCAAGACCGCCGTCAAGAAGGTGTACGACTCGCTGCGCGGGTCGGCACAGAAGCACGTCGCCGAGGCGCTGCCGCGCCTGGGTGCGCTCATCCAGAAGCACGCCGGCTGAGCTGAGCAGTAGATGCCTTTCCGGTCTCGGGGCGGGGACGGGTCCGGGAAGGCATCACCTCTTTCGTCGCCGGCTCAGTAGGCGGCCGCACCGTGGTTCCAGTACCCGGTGAAGGTCACCGCCGACTTCGGTAGTCCGCGGTCGCGCACGAGGTGCCGCCGCACACCCGTGGCCAGCTCGGATTCACCGGCCACGAACGCATAACCCGGCCCGTCCGGCAGATCCGCCGCCCGCACCGCCTCGATCACCGCGGTGCCCGGGCGTGTGTCCGGATCCGGCCGCACGACCGTGTGCACCCGCACGTGGGGCGCGGTCTGCAGATTCTGCGCCGTGACGTCGTCCGGATCGGCGACCTCCACGAACACCTCGACCGGCATGTCGAACTCCGCCGAATCCAGGATCCCCGCCAGCGCGGGCAGGGCGCTCTAGTCGCCGACGAGAAGTTGCCACCGCGCCTCGGGAACCGGCTGATAGATGATGCCCTCGTCGAGCAGCGCCAGCTCGTCGCCGGGCCGGACGGTGTCGGCCCACACCGACGCCGGGCCCGGATCGCCGTGCGAGGCGAAGTCGATGTCGATCTCCGCGGTGTCCCCGAACCGTCCCGCGCCGGCCGGGCGGTAGCGGCGGATCGTGTAGTTGCGCAGCACCGGGCGGATGTCGGCGGGCATGGCCTGGAGCCCCGGCCACCACTGGTCGTCGTCCGCGATCGGCAGATGCAGTTCGCTCTGCCCGGCGTCCGGGAACAGCATGCGGAACCACTGGTCGAACCCCATCGGGGCGATGCTCGAGAGGCGTTCCCCGCCGACGGTGAGGCGGACGAAGGAGGGGCTGATCCGCTCGGACGCCAGCACCCGGGCGCGCACGAGTTCGCGCGTGGCCGGTTTGAGGAACTTCGAGGTCCTGCGCGCCGCGGTCCGGGCTCGATCGGCCATGTCCACCTCCTGAGGTCAGCCGAGCCTAACCTATGTCGACCGGTGTCCGTTCGGGTGCGCGACTGTCCACGAGTTCCTGCCCGGTCAGCACACCCGGCAGACCACGGCCGTTGCGGGTGAACACCGCCGCCAGGACCGCGACGCACGCGAACGCGGTGACCAGGCCGTTCCACCGCTCGGGGAGCAGGTCGAACAGGCCGTACCCGCCGATGCCGCCGAGGAACCGCAGCAGCCGCGAGAACGCCACGGGCATCGACCCGCCCGTGTACCGCAGCCGCACCACGTGATCGCCGGGAGAGGCGCCGGTGACGAGGGTGGCGAGCAACCACGCCGCGAGCGCGACGCCACCGCCGACGATCGTCGACACCGGCCCGTCGACCGCGGTCGCGCGATCGTCGGCCAGATAGATCAGGTAGGCCCTCACCGCGACCGCCACCGTGAACGTCGTCAGCACGTAGCCGATCCAGTCGCACGCCATCGCCAGCAACCGGCGCGGCACGGTGACCGGCCGCGGTTCCCCCGGGTCGGCGTCGCCGGAGCGGCCCGCGAGCCCGCGCGGAACCGCGAGAGCCAGCAGCGAGCCCAGCACCGCACCGACGGTGTTCGTGAGCAGATCGTCGACGTCGAACACCCGGTACGCGCAGTCGTACGCGCCCCACATCCCGGTCAGCTGGGTGAGTTCGACGAACAGCGACGTCGCGAACCCGAGCGCGGCCGCCACCGCGAGTCCGCGGCCCCCGAGTATCCGGACAAGGAAACCGAGGGGAACGAACAACAGGACGTTCAGAGCCAGCTGAAGAAATGCCGCGTCACCGAGAAGGGCGGTGGGACGGCCCCCGGCATTCGACCACGCGCCCCTCAGATCGTCGACCGACGCGAAGAGGTCCGTGTTGGTCCCGGCACACATCAGCGTCTGCGGATCGGGCAACGGCAGCAGGGTGTAGGCCCAGAGCGCCCAGAAATAGACGAGGGCAGCCACCCACACCGCCAGCCGCCCGACCGAGACCCTGCCCCGGCGGCGATAGCTCACCGCGACGAATGGCACGAACAGCGCCGCACCGGCGATCAGGCCGGCGAAGATTGCGATGAAACCGAGTACGACGCGACTGTCCACGACCGGAGTGTGCCAGCCGGGACGCTCAGAACTCGGGACGCTCGAGCGTGCGGACCTGTGGTGTCAATCCCCATTCGGTGCGCCCGAGACGGCTGGCCGGGGCGAGCGCGGCGAAATCCGGCGCCCCGTCCTCGGCGAGCACGTCGGGCCGTACCGTGACCGCCACCACGTCACCCATCACCACGAAACAGTCACCGACCTCGATGATCCGGTGCAGCGTGCACTCGATCGAAGCCGGGGACTCGGCGACCCGCGGCGGATGCACCCGCTCGCTGCATTCGGCCCGCAGACCCACCTGCGCGAACTCGTCGACGTCGTGCGCGAACCCGGCCGAGGTCTCGTTGACCTGCTCCATCAACGGCACGGTCGCGATGTTGATCACGAACTCGCCGGTCTCCTCGATGTTGCGGACACTGTCCTTGCGGCCCACCGACGTGAACTGCACCACCGGCGGCGCGACGCTCGCGACCGTGAAGAAACTGTAGGGCGCGACGTTGGCCACACCGTCGGCCGAGACCGTCGACACCCACGCGATCGGACGCGGGACGATCGTCGCCGTGAGAAGCCGGTAGAAGCGACCGGGGCTGAGCTCGGCGGGCTCGAAGACTGTGCGCATGCGCCCATTCTCGCCGGGCTCCGCGCACATTCGTACTGTGACACCCCTCCCGATCGGCCGGGGGACGGCTGTCCGCAGCGAACGCCGAACTACGCTGGACGCCGTGAATCCGTCCACCGCCCAGGCCACCGCAGTCGTCGACGAACTCGCCCGAGGCGGTGTTCGCGACGTGGTCCTGTGCCCGGGCTCGCGCAACGCGCCGCTCGCGTTCGCGTTGCAGGCGGCAGACACGGCCGGCCGGCTGCGGCTGCACATGCGCATCGACGAGCGCACCGCCGGGTTCCTCGCCATCGGCCTCTCGCTCTCGTCCGGCCGGCCCGTGCCGGTCGTCATGACCTCCGGCACCGCGGTCGCGAACCTCGGGCCGGCCGTCCTCGAAGCGAACTACGCCCGCGTGCCGCTCGTCGTGCTCAGCGCGAACCGGCCGTA
>NZ_JADZGH010000034.1:35481-38041 GCF_015865005.1 Rhodococcus sp. CX | reverse complement strand
GAGCAGCTCGGACTGTTCGGCAGCCAGGTCAGGGCGACGATCAGCCTGGGCCTGGCCGAGGGTCTCGAACAGAACAGCCAGTGGCGGTCGGCCGTCAGCCGCGTCCTCGCCGCCGCGCGCGGCACCCGCTCCGGCAACGCGGGTCCCGTGCACTTCGACATTCCGCTGCGTGAACCGCTCGTCCCCGACGTGCACGCGCAGGGGCCGGTGCCGGAAGGTCGCGCCGACGGCAGCGCCTGGACCACCACGACGCACGCCACCCTCGACGTGCCGCTCGAACTCGACGTCACCGACGACACCGTCGTGATCTCCGGGCACGGTTCGGCATACCGGCCGGAACTGGCGGGGCTGCCCACCGTCGCCGAACCCACCGCGCCGATGCACGGCATCCCCGTCCACCCGATGGCCCTGCCGCAGCTTCAGCCCCGCCAGGCCGTCGTCACCGGCCGGCCGACGCTGCACCGGCCCGTGTCGAAGCTGCTCGCGGACCCGTCCGTGCAGGTGTACGCACTCACCACCGGGCCGCGCTGGCCCGACGTGTCCGGCAACGTGCTGGCCACCGGCACCCGTGCGGTCGTCACCGGCACCCCCGATCCGGCATGGCTCGACCGCTGCCGGCGGCTGACCGCGCACACCGACAAGGCGGTGCGCACCCAGCTGGACCGGCATCCGAAAGCGACCGGCCTGCACGTCGCCGCGGCCGTCACCGACGCGCTGCGCCCCGGCGACCAGCTCCTGCTCGGCGCGTCGAATCCGGTACGCGACGCCGCGCTCGTGAGCTACCCCAAGCAGGGCGTGACCGTGCTGTCGAACCGCGGGGTCGCCGGAATCGACGGCACCGTCTCCACCGCGGTCGGTGCCGCCCTCGCCTACGAGGACGGCCGCACGGTCGCGCTGCTCGGCGACCTGACATTCCTGCACGACGCGTCCGGTCTGCTGATCGGCACCGCCGAACCGCGTCCCCGCGATCTGACGATCGTGGTCGCGAACGACGACGGTGGCGGCATCTTCGAGCTGCTCGAACAGGGTGACCCCCAGTACGCGGGGGTGTTCGAACGCGTCTTCGGCACCCCGCACGGCATGGACCTGGCCGCGCTGTGCGCCGCCTACCGCGTCCCGCACACCCGCGTCGATCTGCCCGGACTGACCGCCGCGCTCGCCGACCCGACGGTTCCCGCCGGTGGCATCCGCGTGCTCGAGGTCGCGACCGACCGCGCCGGCCTGCGTGAACTCCACGCGGCCGTGCGGGCGCAGCTGTGAGGTCGCGGGCGTGACCGCCACCCCAGCCGCCGCCGTGCCCGGCCCGACCGCCGACGTGCGGGCCCGCCGTGCGGTGCTCGCCGTCGCGATCGCCGTCTCGGTGCTCGCCGTGATCCTCGTGCTCGGCGCGTGGCGCAACGACCGGATCATCGGCGCCGACACCGGAACGGCGACCGCCGAGGTGCTCTCGGCCGGTTCCCTGCGCTCGGCGATCAGCTTCGTCACACCGGACGGCGTCACCCACAACCCGGAACTCGGGGTGCTCTATCCGACCGGCCTCACGGTCGGGCAGCGCATCGCCGTCGAATACGCCCGCAGCGAACCGGACCTGGTCCGTGTCACCGGCCGGGACGCGCGCGTCGCGATCGTGCCCGCCGGGTCCGTGATCGTCGTCACCTGGCTGATCGCGACGCCGGTACTGCTGTACCTGCGCCGTCGGGCATAGCGGGTAACGTTTCGGCCGTGGCAACTACTCACGGATCACGTGCATCCCTCGACAAGGATCCGCGCGAGGTCGCGTCCATGTTCGACGGTGTCGCCGAGCGATACGACCTGACCAACACGGTGCTGTCGTTCGGGCAGGACCGCGGATGGCGCCGGGCGACGCGCGCGGCGCTGGATCTGAAGCCGGGGGAGAGGGTCCTCGATCTCGCCGCCGGCACCGGCGTGTCGACCGTCGAACTGGGACGCTCCGGAGCGTGGGTCGTCGCCACCGATTTCTCGATCGGCATGCTGAAGGCCGGCAGTTTCCGTCAGGTGCCGATGGTCGCCGGGGACGCCATGAAGCTGCCGTTCGCCGACGCCGTCTTCGACGCCGCCACCATCTCGTTCGGGCTGCGGAACGTCTCCGACTTCGATGCCGGGCTCCGCGAGATCGCGCGGGTCACCAAGCCGGGTGGACGGCTCGTGGTGTCCGAGTTCTCCACGCCGGTCCGTGAGCCGGTGCGCACGGTGTACATGGAGTACCTCATGCGGGCGTTGCCGCGCGTGGCCCGCGCGGTGAGCAGCAACCCGGATGCGTACGTCTACCTGGCCGAGTCCATCCGCGCCTGGCCGGACCAGCGGGAACTGGCGCTGCGGATCGAGGCGGCCGGGTGGAAGTCGGTGCGGTGGCGCAATCTCACCGGTGGGATCGTCGCGCTGCACAGCGCAGTCCGATAGAGCGCTGCACAGCGCAGTCCGATAGAGCTGCACGGCGCTCGGGTAGAGCGCTTCAGGCGAACAGGGGCCGCCGGTCCCAGTACATCGAGGTGCGCCCACCCGTCCGCCACGCGCGGGCGACGAGGTCGGCGTCGGCGTC
>NZ_JADZGH010000034.1:28932-35357 GCF_015865005.1 Rhodococcus sp. CX | reverse complement strand
GGCCCGCGAGCCGCCGGGCCGCCGAGAATGCGCGTCCGTAGCGTTCCCGCAGGAGCGCCGGCCACAGGTGGGTGAGGTCGTCGGAGTCGAGGACCCGGGCGACGAGACGGCCGCCTTCGAGTCCGTAGTCGATGCCTTCGCCGTTGAGCGGGTTCACGCACGCGGCGGCGTCGCCGATGAGGGCCCAGTTGCGTCCGGCGATCCCACTGACGGCACCACCCATCGGCAGCAGCGCGGACGCCACCCGGGTCACCTCGCCGAGTCCCCATTCGGGGCGGCGCTGCGAGGCGTACAGGTCGATGAGCGGGCGCAGCGACCCCGACGCCGGACGGGCGGACGTCGCGAGGGTTCCGACGCCGATGTTCACCTCGCCGGTTCCGAGCGGGAAGACCCAGCCGTATCCGGGCTGCAGCGCGCCGGAGGGATCGCGCAGTTCGAGGTGCGAGGTGATCCACGGGTCGTCGCTACGCGGGGAGGCGGCGTAGGCGCGGGCCGCGACGCCGTAGGCGGTGTCGCGGTGCCAGGTCCGGCCGAGGATCTTGCCCAGCGGGGAGCGGACGCCGTCCGCGACGACGAGGCGCCGGCAGGCGACGGTCCGGAGTCCGGCGGACGTGCGCATCGTCACGGCGGTGATGCGGTCGCCGTCGCGGTCGACCGAGACGGCCTTCGCGCCGTCGACCATGTGTGCCCCGGCGTCGACGGCGGCGCGGCGGATGCGGTCGTCGAGTTCGGTGCGCGGGACCGCGCTGCCCTGGGTGGGGAACGAGCCGTCGGGCCACGGCAGTTCGAGGTGCTGCCCGAAACCTTCGAGGCGCAGGCCGCGGTTGACGGTGTGGGTGCGCAGCCAGTCGCCGAGCCCGAGGCGGTCGAGTTCAGCGACGGCACGCGGGGTCAGGCCGTCGCCGCACGTCTTGTCGCGCGGGAAGGTCGCCGCGTCGACGAGCAATACGTCGTGTCCCTTCCGGGCGGCCCAGGCCGCGGCGGACGAACCGGCGGGACCAGCACCGATGACGAGGACATCGGTGGTTTCGGGCAGGGCATTGTCGGCCTGGCGCGACGCGCGCGCGGAGGGTTGTTCCACCACGTGCCCATCTTGTCAGGTGTAGGTTCGGTGCCTCGACGAGGTGGCCGACCGGGGGAACGGCTAGGTTCACTACGGTGGAGCCGAGGCGACAGAACAGGATGGGTACTTCATCGTGAGCACTGAGGGGGCGGCGCAGACCGCCGGTTCGTCCGGCTCGGTGTCGGGAACCGTGGTGGCCGGGGTCGATCTCGGCGATCCGGACCTGGCGGCCACCGTGCGGGACGGACTCGTCCGGGTCGAGGAACTGCTCGTGCAGGAACTGTCCGACGGCGAAGACTTCCTGACCGAGGCAGCACTGCATCTGGCGAAGGCGGGAGGTAAGCGTTTCCGCCCGCTGTTCACGGTGCTGACCGGTCAGCTCGGGCCGAATCCGACGGATCCGTCGCTGGTGACGGCGGCGACGGTCGTGGAGCTCGTGCACCTGGCGACGCTGTACCACGACGACGTGATGGACGAGGCGGCGATGCGCCGGGGCGCGCCGAGCGCGAATGCCCGCTGGGGCAACAGCATCGCGATTCTCGCGGGCGACTACCTGTTCGCGCACGCCTCGCGGCTGGTGTCGACGCTGGGGCCGTCCGCCGTGCAGATCATCGCCGAGACGTTCGCCGAGCTGGTGACGGGTCAGATGCGCGAGACGATCGGGGCGCGGCAGGAACAGGACCCGATCGAGCACTATCTGCGGGTGGTGTGGGAGAAGACGGGTTCGCTCATCGCGGCGTGCGGTCGCTTCGGGGGAACCTTCTCCGGTGCCGACGCCGAGCACATCGCCAGGCTCGAGCGGCTGGGGGACGCGGTCGGCACGGCCTTCCAGATCGCCGACGACATCATCGACATCGCGTCGGTGTCCACCGAATCCGGGAAGACTCCGGGAACCGACCTGCGCGAGGGCGTGCACACCCTGCCGGTGCTGTACGCGCTGCGGGAGTCCGGGCCGGATGCCGATCGTCTGCGTGAGATTCTCGTCGGACCCGTGAGCGACGAGGATCTCGTCGCCGAGGCTCTCGAGCTGCTCGTGCGTTCACCGGGCATGGCGGCGGCCAAGCGCACGCTGAAGGAGTACGCGGATCGCGCGCACGCCGAACTGGCGGCGCTCCCGCAGGGTCCGGCGAACGACGCTTTGTCTCGTTTGGTGGACTACACGATCGCCCGGGTCGGATAATTCGGCGGGGTCCACTCCCCGGGAACCCGGTGCGTGCCCCGGTTCGTTGAACGACACAGGGTCGTTGAACGGCACAGGGCTCTGTGGGATCGGGAAGGGGTGCCAGGTGCACGGGTATGCGAACGGTATGAAGACGGCCGTGCTGTTGATCGGCATGTCGGCGCTGATCGTGTTCATCGGCTCCCTGTTCCGGAATCCGACGATCCTGATCCTGTCCATCGTCTTCGCCGTGGGCATGAACGCGTACGCCTACTTCAACAGCGACAAGCTGGCGCTCAAGGCGATGCACGCGCAGCCGATCACCGAGGTGCAGGCCCCGGTGATCTACCGGATCGTGCGGGAACTCGCGACGACGGCGCACCAGCCGATGCCGCGCCTGTATGTCAGCCCCACCAACGCGCCCAATGCCTTTGCGACCGGCCGCAATCCGCGGCATGCGGCCGTGTGCTGCACGAGCGGGATCCTGGACATCCTCAACGAGCGGGAGTTGCGGGCGGTGCTCGGGCACGAGCTCTCCCACGTCTACAACCGGGACATCCTGATCTCGTCGGTGGCGGGGGCGATGGCCGCGGTGATCTCCGGTCTGGCGAACTTCGCGATGTTCGCGGGCGCCTTCGGCGGGAACCGGGACGGCGCGAATCCCTTTGCGTTGCTGCTGGTGTCGCTGCTGGGTCCGATCGCGGCGACGGTGGTCAAGCTGGCGGTGTCCCGGTCGCGGGAGTATCAGGCCGATCAGTCGGGCGCCGAGCTGACCGGCGATCCACTGGCGTTGGCGTCGGCCCTGCGCAAGCTCGAGCGCGGCACGCAGGCGGCTCCGCTGCCGCCGGAACCGCGCATCGCGGCGCAGTCGCACATGATGATCGCCAACCCGTTCCGGGCGGGCGACAAGGTCGGCCGGTTGTTCTCGACGCATCCGCCGATGGCGGACCGGATCGAGCGTCTCGAGCGCCTGGCCGGCCTGCGCTGACCCCGACCGTCAGCGCAGGCCGCGAACGGCGCCCGGGCGGTCTGTGTGCCCGGTACAGGGCCTAGCGGTAGTTGACGAACTGCAGGGCCACGTCCAGGTCGGCGTTCTTGAGCAGCGCGATCACGGCCTGCAGGTCGTCGCGCTTCTTGCCGGAGACGCGCAGTTCGTCGCCCTGGATCTGCGCCTTGATGCCCTTCGGGCCCTCGTCGCGGATCAGCTTGGAGATCTTCTTCGCGTTCTCCTGGCTGATGCCCTGCACGAGGGTGCCGGTCAGCTTGTAGACCTTGCCGGACTGGGACGGCTCGCCCGCGTCGAACGACTTGAGCGACAGGTCGCGGCGGATCAGTTTCTCCTTGAAGACGTCGAGGGCGGCGAGCAAACGGTCCTCGGTGTTCGCGGTGAGAGTGATGGACTCGTCACCGGACCATTCGATCGAGGCATCGGTGTTGCGGAAGTCGAAGCGGGTCGCGAGTTCCTTCGCGGCCTGGTTCAGCGCGTTGTCCACCTCCTGCCGGTCGACCTTGCTCACCACATCGAACGACGAATCAGCCACGAGGCACTCCACTTCGGATCGAGTTCTGTACAGGTTCCATGCCGACGCTATCGGGTCGTAACCCCCCGTATCCACCCGGTTTGCATTCCAGGGGGGTGTGCGTTGTATTCTTCCAACGCGTCAGGGACACGGTCCCGGATCGCACACCAGGCAGGTTGCCCGAGCGGCCAATGGGAGCGGACTGTAAATCCGTCGGCTTACGCCTACGTAGGTTCGAATCCTACACCTGCCACCGGAACGGCCCCGATCTTCACGGATCGGGGCCGTTCTGCATTTCCGGGTCGTTTCCGTATCCCGAACTCCGTCTTTCCGAGCCGGTGCGTCGCCCCGACTCCTGCATCCCCGCCTGCCACCTCTCCGGCCCGCGCCGGGCGCATCGGGGACGACGATCGGGCGGCGGTGGACCGGTGGTGAGCACCGGTGGTGGGTGAGTGCGGTGCAGCCGGCACCCCGGGCTGCCGGACGGACGCACGAAGCTTCGTACGGGCACATCGGACAGGGTGGTCGAATGCCCGATTTATGCGCTCTGACCTGCTGATTTTGTACTGGGGGCGAGTGTGTGTAATCTTTTGGAGGCCGCAGGGAGCAGAGATGCGAACGGCGGCCACGCCCCCTTAGCTCAGTCGGCAGAGCGTTTCCATGGTAAGGAAAAGGTCGACGGTTCGATTCCGTCAGGGGGCTCGCTGGATTGTGGTGCCGCCCTATTTCGCGCGACACTCGACACCGAGGCGGTGTAGCTCAGTTGGTAGAGCAAACGACTCATAATCGTTGCGTCGCCGGTTCAAGTCCGGTCACCGCTACCAAAGTAGAATGAACCACCCTGATCTGACGAAGATCGGATTTACGCGAAAGAAGGCATCCCGTGGCCTCCTCAACTGACGTTCGGCCGAAGATCACTCTGGCCTGCGAGGTGTGCAAGCACCGCAACTACATCACCAAGAAGAACCGTCGCAACGACCCCGACCGGCTGGAACTGAAGAAGTTCTGCCCGAACTGCGGCAGCCACCAGGCGCACCGCGAGTCGAAGTAGTCAACAGGTCGACGTCGACGCGTGAGCTCTCCGCAGAACTGCCCACGTCACAGACGTCAGGGTGGATTTGCGGGGGGTTTTTCGTATGACGGACACACTGGTGAGTGAAGAGAACATCGTGGACGTGACCGAACAGGCCGGGATCCCGTTCGATGTCGCGGCTCACGCTGCGTCCATGGTCGGTCACCACTACCGGGTCGAGGACTTCTACGAGGTCGGCCGGGAGAAGGTGCGCGAGTATGCACGCGCCGTGCTGGATCCCAATCCGGCACACTACGACGAGGAAGCAGCGAAGGGCCTCGGTTACGACGGTCTCATCGCCCCGCTGACCTTCGTCTCGATCATCGGCATGATCGCCCAGCGCAAGTTGTTCGAAGAGATCGTCGTCGGCTACGACTTGAGCCAGATCATGCAGACCGATCAACGGATCGTGTTCCATCGCCCGATCCAGGTCGGTGATCGACTGTTCTGCGATGTGCACCTCGACGATTTCCGTCAGGCTGCCGGCAGTGACATCATCACCACCAAGAACATCATCACGGACCAGCACGACAACCTCGTGCTGACCACATGGACGACGCTGGTCGGTCGCACCGGCGGCGAGGTGGACGCCAACATCGCCCACGCGGTCAAGGATGTGATGATGCATGTCGCTTCGTAGGTTCGAGGACGTTTCGGTCGGAGACGAGCTGCCCCCGCGGGTCGTCACGCTGACCCGCGGCAACCTCGTCAACTACGCGGGTGTGTCGGGTGATCCCAACCCGATCCACTGGAGCGACAAGGTTGCAGAACTTGCCGGGTTGCGCGGAGTCGTCGGTCACGGCATGCTCTCCATGGGCATCGCGGCCGGCTTCGTGACAGAGTGGCTCGGAGATCCGGGTGCGGTAACGGAATACAACGTCCGTTTCACCAGCCCGGTCTACGTGGAGGCCGACAAGGCCGCCGAGGTGGAGTTCACCGGCAAGATCAGGTCGGTGGACGAAGCCAGCAAGACAGCAGTGGTCGCGATCGTGGCCAAGTCCGAGGGGCGTAAGATCTTCGGACGGGCCACCGCAACGGTTCGTCTGGCCTGAGTGCCGGGCGGATTGGGTTTGTTCCGGGGCTATGAAGTACACTAAGGCTTCTGGGATCGCATAGCGCAGCGCGCTGCTCTTCGGTGCTTGTACAGACCGATTGGGTGGCGCGCGTGTCATGTGGTCACGGATGGGTCGACCGAAGACGCCGGTTCTCCGGTGAGGTCGACCAAAGGGGCGTAGCTCAACTGGCAGAGCAGCGGTCTCCAAAACCGCAGGTTGCAGGTTCAAGTCCTGTCGCCCCTGCACCCGGACGGCCAGCGACCGAGAGGAACGATGTGAGCGAGGAGCGCGGTACGCGCGACGGCAACACCGCCGGGATCACCGATCCCCGCGACGGCCGGACTGCAACCGACGCAACCCCCGGCGTTTCCTCTCCGTCCTCCCGGCCGAGCGGCAAGCGTTCCGGTCGACGTTCCCCCGATTCCCCGCGCGCTGCCGCCGGGTCGGGACGTTCGGCTACCGCGGTCGCCACGAAGGCCCCCGCCGGAAAATCCGGCGCGAAGAAGCCCGAGAACATCTTCAAGCGTCTGCGGCGCTTCTTCCGCGAGGTCATCGC
>NZ_JADZGH010000034.1:24099-28922 GCF_015865005.1 Rhodococcus sp. CX | reverse complement strand
GCAGCTCGTCACCTACACGACGGTCGTCGTGGTCTTCGTGACGGTCATGACCGCATTCATCTTTGGAATTGATCTGGCGTTCGTGAAGGGCGTCAGCTGGTTGTTCGGCTAGCGCGTACGCGTGCCGGCGAATTGTGATCGACGAGAGGAAAGTGCCCCGGTGAGCACCCCCGAGAACGACTCATACGAGCCTTCGGCCGAGGAGAGCGTTTCGGACGAGGTCTTTGTCGACGACACCGCGACCGCGGAAGCGGCCGAGGAGTCGGCAGAGGCGGGCATCGAGACCGTCGAAGAAGCGGCCGAAGCCGAGGCCGAGGTGGATCCCGCCGAGGCTCTCGAGAAGCAGCTGCGCCTCGAGCCCGGCGACTGGTACGTCGTGCATTCGTACGCCGGTTACGAGAACAAGGTGAAGGCCAACCTCGAGACCCGCGTGCAGAACCTGGACCTCGCGGAGTACATCTTCCAGGTCGAGGTGCCGACGGAAGAGGTCACCGAGATCAAGAACGGCCAGCGCAAGCAGGTCAACCGCAAGGTGCTGCCCGGCTACATCCTGGTGCGCATGGAACTGAACGACGAGTCGTGGGGCGCGGTGCGCAACACCCCCGGCGTCACCGGCTTCGTCGGCGCGACCTCGCGTCCGTCGCCGCTGACGATCAAGGAGGTCGTCAAGTTCCTACTGCCGCAGCAGTCGAAGAAGAAGCCGGCCGCCGGCGCGGCGACGACCGGCGAGGCCACCGCGGCCGCCGCCAAGCCCACGATCGAGGTGGACTTCGAGGTCGGCGAGTCCGTGACCGTGATGGACGGGCCGTTCGCGACGCTGCCCGCGTCGATCAGCGAGGTCAACGCCGAGCAGCAGAAGCTCAAGGTCCTGGTGTCGATCTTCGGTCGCGAAACCCCGTGGAGCTGTCGTTCAACCAGGTCTCCAAGATCTGACCTGCTCCGGGATCGGACCCCACAGAACTTGCAGTAGCAATACGCAAGAACCACACCGAGCAAGAAACTAGGAATAGAGATGCCCCCGAAGAAGAAGAAGATTGCCGGGCTCATCAAGCTCCAGATCCAGGCCGGTCAGGCCAACCCGGCTCCGCCGGTCGGCCCCGCGCTGGGTCAGCACGGCGTCAACATCATGGAGTTCTGCAAGGCCTACAACGCCGCGACCGAGTCGCAGCGCGGCAACGTCGTGCCGGTCGAGATCACGGTCTACGAGGACCGTTCGTTCGACTTCAAGCTGAAGACCCCGCCGGCGGCGAAGCTGCTGCTCAAGGCTGCGGGTGTGCAGAAGGGCTCCGGCGAGCCGCACAAGACCAAGGTCGCCAAGGTCACCATGGACCAGGTGCGCGAGATCGCCAAGACCAAGCAGGAAGACCTGAACGCCAACGACATCGAGGCCGCCGCGAAGATCATCGCCGGCACCGCGCGCTCGATGGGCATCACGGTCGAGGGCTGACGCCCACAGCAGGAACCCGTGGGAGGGCCTGCCAGGCCCGTTACCACGACCGAACCATTCACCGTACGGTGAGAAGTTAGGACAGAACATGGCAAAGCGCAGCAAGGCGTACCTCGCCGCCGCTGAGAAGATCGACGCCTCCACCCTCTACAGCCCGCTCGCGGCTGCGAAGCTGGCCAAGGAGACGTCGTCGAAGAACTACGACGCCACCGTCGAGGTCGCGATGCGTCTCGGTGTGGACCCCCGCAAGGCCGACCAGATGGTGCGCGGCACGGTCAACCTGCCGCACGGCACGGGTAAGACCGCCCGCGTCATCGTGTTCGCGGTCGGCGAGAAGGCCGCCGAGGCCGAGGCCGCCGGCGCCGATGTCGTCGGTGCCGAGGACCTGATCGAGCGGATCCAGGGCGGCTGGCTCGATTTCGACGCCGCGATCGCCACCCCGGACCAGATGGCCAAGGTCGGCCGCATCGCGCGTGTCCTCGGCCCGCGTGGTCTGATGCCGAACCCGAAGACCGGCACGGTCACCCCGGATGTCGCGAAGGCTGTCACCGACATCAAGGGCGGCAAGATCAACTTCCGCGTCGACAAGAATGCGAACCTGCACTTCGTGATCGGCAAGGCCTCGTTCGACGACGCCAAGCTGGTGGAGAACTACGCGGCTGCGCTGGACGAGGTCCTGCGGGCCAAGCCGTCCTCCGCGAAGGGTCGCTACCTCAAGAAGGTCACGATCGCGACGACCACCGGCCCGGGCATCCCGGTGGATCCGGCGCGTACGCGTAACCTCCTCGAGGACGCCGACCAGTAAGGTCGACGACACGCTCTCGAAGCACGAACGGCCGGCCCGGACCTCGCGTCCGGGCCGGCCGTTCGCATTGCAGGGGGCGTCCGGGGCCCGTTTTGCATTCCCGGGACGGAGTCCGGTACTCTTTCCTGCGTAGTTCGGCATTGTGCCGATCTTCACCCCGATCATGTTCTACCCAAGACCGTTGGTCACCGGGTCCGCGTGCGGATTCGGTTGAAGGTCCGGAGAATCGTCCGGCGGCCCACGCAGGTGAACGAGGTAAGGGGAGATGTGGACATATCGCGCGGCGACGCGCGAATCGTGTGAGCCTTCTCCTTCTGCGCCCCGTGTGCCCTGCACCGGGGCGTTCGTCGTTTCCGGCCGTGCGGTTTTCGTAAGTGGGACGTCCCGCACGGGACGGACGGGAAAACGACTGTTACTGAGAGGAGGCGAAGTATGGCAAAGCCCGAGAAGGTTTCCGCGGTTGCGGAGATCACCGAGCAGTTCAAGAACTCGACGGCCGCCGTGATCACGGAGTACCGCGGTCTGTCGGTCGGAAGTCTTACCCAGCTGCGACGCGCTCTCGGAGAGGGTGCCACCTACTCCGTCGCCAAGAACACCCTCGTCAAGCGTGCTGCCGCTGAGGCAGGCGTCGAGGGCCTTGACGATCTGTTCGTCGGACCCACCGCGATCGCGTTCATCGCCGGTGAGCCCGTCGACGCCGCGAAGGCTCTGAAGAACTTCGCGAAGGACAACAAGGCACTCGTCGTCAAGGGCGGGTACATGGACGGCGCTGTGCTGTCCGTGGACGAGGTCAACAAGATCGCGGACCTCGAGTCCCGCGAGGTGCTGTTGGCCAAGCTCGCAGGCGCGATGAAGGGCAACCTGGCAAAGGCCGCAGGCCTGTTCAACGCTCCTGCTTCGCAGGTGGCTCGCCTGGCGGCCGCCCTGCAGGAGAAGAAGGCCGAAGAGGCCGCCTGAAGCTGATCCGCGTCACCGCGAATCACTGACACATCCACGCGTGCTCCGGCACGCACCATCCCACGGTCGCGGATCAGCGACGAGGGACTTACAGGAAGGACCGCCATCATGGCGAAGCTCACCACCGAAGAGCTGCTCGACGCGTTCAAGGAACTGACCCTGCTCGAGCTCTCGGAGTTCGTGAAGGCATTCGAGGAGACCTTCGAGGTCACCGCTGCTGCTCCGGTCGCCGTTGCCGCTGCCGGCGCTCCGGCCGCCGCTGCCGAGGCCGAGTCCGAGCAGGACGAGTTCGACGTCATCCTCGAGGGTGCCGGCGACAAGAAGATCCAGGTCATCAAGGTCGTCCGCGAGATCGTCTCCGGCCTGGGCCTGAAGGAAGCCAAGGACCTCGTCGAGGGTGCTCCGAAGCCGATCCTGGAGAAGGTCGCCAAGGACGCTGCCGACGCTGCCAAGGCGAAGCTCGAGGAGGCCGGCGCCAAGGTCACCGTCAAGTAAGACGGCTGTTCCTGCGCTGCTCGCCGGGTGACCGGCGTTCGAGTGTGAACAGGGCCGTTTCCCCGGACCGTGAGGTCCGCGGGAAACGGCCCTTTTTCGTGTTTTCCGGCTCTCCGGCGGGTTGGCCTGCGGGATCGAACCCGTGGCGCTATGTTGGCGACGAACCGAGTGACGTGCGTCGCATCAGCGCAGGTCACAACATAAGTCAGGGTATGTCGCCGGCGTTGACCACCTTTCTTACTCTTGGGTAGGATCCGGTGTCACAGGTACCACTCCGATGCGATAGAGTGACGCGACCCACAGGTGGGGACCGTGTCGGAGAGGTGTGGAGGTAACGGTGGGAGTTGAGGTAGCGGTCGAGGGGCTCACCAAGTCGTTCGGCTCACAGAGGATCTGGCAGGACGTCACGCTGACGCTGCCCGCGGGTGAGGTCAGTGCGCTGCTGGGCCCGTCCGGTACGGGTAAGTCGGTGTTCCTGAAGTCGCTGATCGGCCTGCTCCGCCCGGAGCAGGGATCGATCGTCATCGACGGCACGGACATCCTGCAGTGCTCGAGCAAGGAGCTCTACGAGATCCGCAAGCTGTTCGGGGTGCTGTTCCAGGACGGCGCGCTGTTCGGGTCGATGAACCTGTACGACAACGTGGCGTTCCCGCTGCGCGAGCACACCAAGAAGTCCGAGTCCGACATCCGCAAGATCGTGATGGACAAGCTCGAGCTGGTCGGTCTGCTCGGGGCCGAGGACAAGCTGCCCGGTGAGATCTCCGGCGGTATGCGCAAGCGTGCCGGCCTGGCCCGGGCGCTGGTGCTCGATCCGCAGATCATCCTGGTCGACGAGCCGGACTCGGGGCTGGATCCGGTGCGCACGACGTACATCTCGCAGACGTTGATCGACATCAACGCCGAGATCGACGCGACGATCCTGATCGTCTCGCACAACATCAACCTGGCGCGGACGGTGCCGGACAACATCGGCATGCTGTTCCGTCGCGAGCTGGTGATGTTCGGTCCGCGCGAGGTGCTGCTGACCTCGGACGAGCCGGTGGTCAAGCAGTTCCTCAACGGCACGATGATCGGTCCGATCGGGATGTCGGAGGAGAAGGACGAGGCGCAGATGGCGCA
>NZ_JADZGH010000034.1:0-24089 GCF_015865005.1 Rhodococcus sp. CX | reverse complement strand
CAGATGCAGGCCACGCCGGGCATGCCCGAACGCAAGGCCGTGGCGCGCCGTCACGAGCGGGTGCGGCAGATCCTGCACACCCTCCCGGAGAGCGCTCAGGCCGCCATCCTCGAGAGCTACGACCAGGAAGAAGCCGCGCACGTCGCGGCAGCGGTACCCGCAGGCTACGACGGCCGTGACGACGACACGCAGGTGATCCCCGTCTATCGCGAGGAATTCGATCAGCAGTACGGCCAGAAGTAGGAGACCAGATGGGGGTCGGCAGTAGTTCGCTGGTGCGTCCGGTACACGGTGCACTCACTCAAGCCGGGAACATCGTCGAACTGTTCGTCGACGTCGTGCGGAACACCTTCCGTCGCCCGTTCCAGTTCCGGGAGTTCATCGAGCAGGCGTGGTTCATCGCGAGCGTCACGATCCTGCCGACCGCCCTGGTCGCCATTCCGTTCGGGGCCGTCGTGTCCCTTCAGACCGGCTCGCTCATCAAGCAGCTCGGTGCCGAATCGTTCACCGGTGCCGCCAGCGTGCTCGCGGTGATCCAGCAGGGCAGTCCGATCGTGACCGCCCTGCTGATCGCCGGCGCGGCCGGATCCGCCGTCACCGCCGACCTCGGGTCGCGCACGATCCGCGAGGAGATCGACGCCATGAGGGTGCTGGGCATCGATCCGGTCCAGCGGCTCGTCGTCCCGCGTGTCCTGGCGATGATCCTGGTGGCGCTGCTGCTCAACGGACTCGTCTCGGTCGTCGGCATCGCCGGCGGCTACTTCTTCAACGTCATCCTGCAGGGCGGCACCCCGGGTGCGTATCTGGCGTCGTTCTCGGCGCTCGCCCAGTTGCCCGACCTGTACGTCGCCGAACTCAAGGCGGCCGTCTTCGGTCTCATCGCCGGAGTCGTCGCCGCCTACAAGGGCCTGAATCCCGGGGCCGGCCCGAAGGGCGTCGGTGAAGCCGTGAACCAGACCGTCGTCATCACGTTCCTGCTGCTGTTCTTCGCGAACCTGATCCTGACGATGGTGTACCTGCAGATCGTGCCTGCGAAGGGATCCTGAAGCGATGACGATTGCAAAGGGCCGCGGAGATCTCTTCCTGCTCCGGGGCAGGAGGGTGCTGCGCGCACCGTTGAACGTCCTGGATCGCGCAGGCGACCAGATGTCGTTCTATGCGCGGGCGGTCGCGTGGACTCCGAAGACGATCACGCACTACCGCAAGGAGGTGCTGCGGCTGCTTGCCGAGGTCACCTTCGGCAGCGGTGCGCTCGCCGTCATCGGCGGCACCATCGGCGTCATCGCGATGATGTCCGGCTTCACCGGCGTCGTCGTCGGCCTGCAGGGTTACGCCGCGCTCGAACAGCTCGGATCGTCGGTGCTGACCGGCTTCCTGTCGGCCTACGTCAACACCCGTGAGCTCGCGCCGGTCGTGGCCGCGCTCGCGTTGTCCGCGACCGTCGGGTGCGGCTTCACCGCGCAGCTGGGCGCCATGCGCATCAGCGAGGAGATCGATGCGCTCGAGGTGATGGCGGTGCCGTCGGTGCCGTTCCTGGTCACCTCCCGCATGATCGCCGGATTCGTCGCCGTCATCCCGCTGTACATCATCGGCCTGCTCGCCGCGTATCTCGCGACACGCGTGATCAGCACGTTGTTCAACGGTCAGTCGTCCGGCTCGTACGACCACTACTTCTATCTGTTCCTGCCACCGGAGGACGTGCTCTATTCGTTCGCGAAGGTGCTGATCTTCGCGTTCGTGCTGATCCTCATCCACTGCTACTACGGCTTCCACGCCAGCGGTGGCCCAGCGGGTGTGGGTGTCGCGGTCGGCCGGGCGGTCCGCACCGCCATCGTCACCATCGCCGTTCTCGACTTCTTCCTCAGCCTCGCGATCTGGGGCACGACGACGACGGTGAGGGTCGCCGGATGATCGAGACACCCTCGACGCTCCGCCGCCGCGTGCTGGGACTGGTGTTCTTCCTGGTCCTGGCGTTGTTCCTGGCCGGCACCATCGCGATGTACAACAAGGCCTTCAAGAAGGTCGTCGAGGTCGACCTGCTGACCGACAGCGTGGGCAACGCGCTGCCGCACAATGCCGACGTCAAGGTCCGCGGCATGATCGTCGGCGAGGTGCGGTCGACGTCGGTCGAGGACGGTCAGGTCACCGCGCACCTGGCGATCGACCCGGACAAGGCGGAACTGATTCCGGCCAATTCGACGGCCCAGCTGTTGCCGAAGACGCTGTTCGGTGAGCGTTACGTCGCCCTGCTGCTGCCCGAGGACCCGGCCCGTCCGCTCGCCGCCGGCGACGTCCTGGTGCAGGACAAGAGCGCGCGGACCGTCGAACTCGGTGAAGTTCTCGACGGGGTCCTCCCGCTCCTGCAGGCCATCCCGCCGGAGGACCTGGCGAGCACGCTCGGTGCGCTCGCGCAGGGCCTCAGCGGTCGCGGCGAGACCCTGGGACGCACGGTCGAGCATCTCGAGCAGATCTTCCGCGAGGTCGGAGTCGAACTGCCGGCCCTGCAGGAGGACCTGCGCGGACTCGCGGACTTCTCGCAGACCTACGCGGAGGCGGCACCGGACCTGGTGAACGCGTTCAACAACCTGCGCACCACCGGAAACACCGTGGTCGAGCAGGAGAACCAGATCGCGACCCTGCTGGTCTCCGCGACCGGTGCATCGTCCGACACCGCCGGACTGCTGGAGACCAACGCGGCGTCGATCATCAGCATTTCCGCGGACTCGAAGGAGGCGTTGCAGCTGCTGGCCCGGTACTCGCCGTCGTTCCCGTGCATGCTGAAGGGTTTCGCCGATGCCGCCCCGGCCGCCGCGGGTGTGCTCGCGGTGGACGATCCCTTCCCCGGTGTGCGCGCAAGCGTCCAGTTCACGAATCCGAAGGGCCGCTACCTGCCGAACCAGGACGAACCGCGGCTGCTCGACGACCGGGGACCGGCCTGCTACGACAACGTCACCGCGCCCGGCCGGAAGTTCCCGCAGTACCCGGGCGGCTCGATCAACGACGGCTCCTACCAGGTGCCGTCCCGCAACCCCGGGCCCGAGACGATCCCGTTCTTCCCGGCCCCCGAGGGTTCCGGGGTTCCGGACGACGTCGGCGTGATCATCGGCACCGTTCCGGTGTCCTACACGGGCTCGGCGGCCGAACAGGAAACGCTCGACGTGATCTACGGGGCCGCGACCGGTCTCGAACCCGGTGACGTGCCGCGGTGGACCACCCGGCTCGGCGCGCCGGCGATGCGGGGAACGGAGGTGAGCTTCGAATGAGGGGACTGGCAGCACCTCTGATCAAACTGATCGTCTTCGCGGTCGTCACGGTCGTCGCGACGGGCATCCTCGCCGCGACCATCGCCAGCCTCGGCGGCGGTGGCGGCGAGAAGTACCACGCGATCTTCTCCGACGTCACCTCGCTCAACAAAGGTGACGAGATCCGCATCGCGGGCGTCCGGGTCGGGCAGGTGGAGGACATCTCGATCGTCGACGAGCGCAACGCCGAAGTGACGTTCACCGTCGAGGACCGCGACTACCTGCCCGCATCCACCACCGCGACGATCCGGTACCGCAACCTCGTCGGCCAGCGGTACATCGCGCTCGGGCAGGGCGAGGGCGCACAGGGACAGAAGCTGAATCCGGGCGAGACGATCCCGCTCGAGCGGACCAAGCCCGCGGTGAACCTCACCACGCTGTTCAACGGTTTCCGGCCCCTGTTCCAGACCCTGTCGGCGGAGGACGTCAACAAGCTGTCGTACCAGATCGTCCAGGTGTTCCAGGGCGAATCGGGAACCGTCGACGACCTGGTGCGCAGCACCGCGTCGCTGACCAACACGATCGCCGACAAGGACGCGGTCATCGGCGCGGTCATCGACAACCTCAACACGGTGCTGACCACCGTCAACGAGCGGGACGACGAGCTCGATGCGCTGCTCGTGAACACCCAGGCGCTGGTCAGCGGCCTGGCCGCGGATCGTGAGACGGTCGGATCCGCGGTGCAGTCCCTCGCCGGTCTGACGGACGCGGTCGCCGACGTGCTCGAACCGACCCGTCCGGCGATCACACAGTCGATCACCGCGGTGAACCAGCTCGCCGGCACCCTGAACGCCAACAGCGGCGCCGTCGACCAGGTTCTGGAGACGCTGCCCGTCAAGCTCGAGAAGCTCGGCCGGGTCGCGAGTTACGGCTCGTGGTTCCAGTTCTATCTGTGCGGCATCGACATCATCGCCGGTCCGGGCTCGGTCCCGTATCTGAATCTGCCCACCGGGCTGCCCACGGTGAACCAGCCGATCTACACCAATGCCGCGAAACGGTGCACGCAGGACGGAATGCAGGAGTTGCAGGGACGATGAGTAGACGTCGCAGTCCGGCAGCGGCCGGTGCCCTGGGCATTCTGGTGGTCCTGCTGGCCACGCTGTCCGCGTTCTTCCTGGACTCGCTGCCGATCATCGGCGCCGGCGCCACCTACAAGGCCGAGTTCAGTGAAGCGGCAGGCCTCAAGCCCACCAACGAGGTGCGCATCGCCGGCGTCAAGGTCGGCCAGGTCACCGCGGTCGAGCTCGAGGGCGACCGCGTCGTCGTCGAGTTCAACGTCAAGGACGCGTGGATCGGCGACGACACGTCGGCCTCGATCCAGATCAAGACGATCCTCGGCCAGAAGTACCTCGCGCTCGATCCGCGCGGAACCGAGGTGCTGAATCCGTCGGACGTGATTCCGCTCGAGCGCACGGTGGCGCCGTACGACGTGATCGAGGCGTTCTCGTCCGCAGCGACCACCCTCGGTGACATCGACTCCGAACAGCTCGCCGCCGGATTCGCTGCCCTGTCCGATGCGTTCTCCGAGACACCCGACGACGTGCGGGCCGCGCTCGACGGGGTGAGCCGGATCTCGGAGACGATCGCGAGCCGCGACCAGGAGCTGAAGAAACTGCTCGACGCGACCGCGCAGACCTCGCAGATCCTCGCCGACCGCAATGTCGAGTTCAACCGGCTCATCAGCGACGGTGCGCTGCTGGTCGCGGAGCTCAACAACCGCCGGGAGGCGATTTCGCAGCTGCTCGACGGCACGCAGCGGATGTCGACCGAGCTGAGCGGTCTCGTCCAGGAGAACGAGGAGCAGTTCGGTCCCGCACTCGAACAGCTCCGCGGTGTCGTGCAGATCCTGCAGGACAACAACGACAATCTCGATCGTGCCTTCGAGCTGTACGAACCCTTCGTGCGCCTGTACACGAACGTCGTCGGCAACGGCCGCTGGTTCGACCAGGTCGTCGTGAACCTCACCCCGCCGGGGCTGCCGGACATTCCGGGCTACCGGGAGCCGGGCCGCACGCTGGAAGGGGGTAACTGATGGCGCACGCCGAGAACGGGGACGACTCCACGCGCGGGAACGGACGCACGGCAGTGCTCGTCGCGCTCGCCGCGGCACTGGTGGCAGCGCTCGTCGCCGGCGGCTGGTACGCCTACCAACGTGTCGGCACGACCGAGATCACCGCGTACTTCGACAAGGCCGTAGGCATCTACGAAGGCTCCGACGTCCGGGTGCTGGGTGTCGAGGTCGGCAAGGTCCTGTCGGTCGAGCCGCAGGGCGATCTCGTGCAGGTCCGTATGCGCGTGAACCGCGGGGTGGACATCCCGGCCGACGCGCGGGCCGCGCAGATCACGCCGTCGGTCGTCGCCGACCGGTACGTGCAGCTCGCTCCCGCCTATACGGGCGGCGAGACGATGCAGAGCGGCGCGGTGATCCCGCGTGAACGCACGGCCACGCCCGTCGAGGTCGACGAGCTCTACGCCACCATCGACGAGCTGTCGCGCGCGCTGGGACCGGAGGGCGCGAACAAGGAAGGCGCGCTGTCGCAGTTCGTCGAGGTCGGCGCGGAGAACCTCGCCGGCAACGGGGAAGCGCTCGGCCGCAGTATCGATCAGCTGTCCGCGGCGACCCGCACCCTGAACTCCTCGCGTGACGACCTGTTCGGCACCGTCGAGAACCTGCAGGTGTTCGTGAGCGCTCTCGCCGCGAACGACGAGCAGGTACGGGTCTTCAACAGCCAGCTCGCCGAGCTGTCCGGATTCCTCGCGGGGGAGCGGGAGGATCTCGGTCAGGCCCTGAACCAGCTGTCGGTGACGCTGGGCGACGTCGCGACGTTCGTGCAGGACAACCAGGCGATCCTGAAGGACAACGTCGACGCGCTCGTGCCGATCACGCAGACGCTCGCGGATCGCCGGGATTCGCTGGTCAACTCGCTGACCCTGCTGCCGCTGGCGGTGAGCAACCTCGTCAACTCGTACGACGCGGAGGCCGGGGCATTGTCGTCGCGACTCGTGCTTACCGACCTCCAGGATCCGAACGCCGCCGTGTGCAAGCTGATCGACCTCGGAAAGCTGGTGCCGGGCGACGAACGCTTCGAACGGCTCGGACGACAGATGCAGCCGCTCATCGACCGATGCGGCGACATCATGGCGCAGGTGACCGCGGACCAGAGGTCGCCGGATCTGATCCTGCCGTTCGGCATCCTGAGCGGCGAGAACATCCAGCGGCAGGTGGTTCCGGGCACGGTGCCCGGCGTCGAATCGCCGCGACTGCAGCTCGGCGGAGAGGGGGGTGATCGGTGAGGCACTCGAAATCGGGGATCCCCTCGGTGGGGTCGGGACGTGCGGTCGCCCTCGCCGCGGGGCTGTGTGTCGTGGCGGTGACGGTGTCGGGCTGCGGCGGGGTTTCCGATATTCCGCTGCCCGGTGGCCCGGACGTCGGAAGTGACCCGATGCACCTGACCATCGCGTTCGAGGACGTGCTGGACCTCGTGCCGCAGTCCGCGGTGAAGGTGGACGGTGTGCCGGTCGGTCGCGTCGAATCGATCTCCGTCGCCCCGGACGGCTGGACGGCGGATGTGGACGTCGTGGTGCAGTCCTCGGTGGATCTGCCGGCGAATGCGCTCGCGGAGGTCGAGCAGACCAGCATCCTCGGCGAGAAGTTCGTCCAGCTGAGCTCGCCCCCGACGGACCCGTCGACGCAGAGGCTGGCCGACGGCGATTCGATCCCCGTCGAGCGGACCCGCGCCGCGACCGAGATCGAACCGGTGCTGGGCGCGCTGTCGCTGCTGCTCAACGGCGGCGGTGTGGGACAGCTCGCGCCGGTGGTCAAGGAACTGTCGACTGCGTTCGACGGGCGCGAGGGAACCACGCGCAGTCTGCTCGAACAGGCGGATCTGCTGATCGCCGGACTCGAACAGCAGAAGAACGACATCACGCGTGCGCTGGACGGGCTGGACACGCTGAGCACGAACGTGGCCGCGCAGACCGACCGGATCGCCGGGATTCTCGACGAGCTTCCGGTCGCGACGGAGGTCCTCGAGCAGCAACGCCCGCAGCTCGTCGAACTGCTCACGCAGCTCGATCGGCTCGGCACGGTCGGAACCGATGTGCTCGAACAGTCGAAGGACGATCTGATCGCCGACCTGCTGGCGCTGCGCCCGACTCTGCAGCAACTCGCGATCTCCGGAGACGACCTGGTCGAGGCGTTGCCGTTCATCCCGACCGTGCCGTTCCCGGACGGGGTGGAGAAGATCGCGCTCGGCAGTTCGGTGAACCTGTTCCTCATCGTCGATCTGCAGATCGGGGACGCGCTCGCGGCCCTCGGTGTCGGACAGGGCGAGCCGGTCTACCGGGAGCCCAAGTTCGGTAACCCCAAGCCGCTGCTCGATCCGTCCAACCCGTACGTCGACGGCAACGGTCCGCGGCCGGGATGGCCGACGGTGTCGCTCCTGCCGATCCTGCCGACGCCCACCTTGCCCGAGACGGTCGCGGTGCCGGGTCTCCCGGCGGGTGTCGCCGTCCCCGGGGACGCGGCCGCGCCGCCCAATCCCCTGGAGGGCCTGATGAACCAGCTCGGACTCGGGGGTGGCCGATGAGATCGCGCCTGGTCAAAGCGCAGCTCGCGGTGTTCGTGGTGATCGCGCTGCTCGGTGTGCTGTTCGTCGGCGCCCGGTACGTCCGTCTCGACAACCTGTTGGGCTTCGGGCAGTACACGGTGAACGCGCAGTTCGCGACGTCCGGTGGTGTCTTCAAGAACGCGGAGGTCACCTACCGTGGTGTCCCGGTCGGGCGGGTCGGTGAACTGTCGCTCACCGAGGACGGCCTCAACGTCGAGCTGAAACTCGACAACGGCGGCCCGGACATCCCGGCGTCGGCACGCGCGGTCGTGGCGAACCGCTCCGCGATCGGTGAGCAGTACGTCGACCTGCGGCCCGACACCGACGAAGGCCCGTTCCTGGTGGACGGGTCGGTCATCGAACAGGACCGGACCGCCGTTCCGATCCCGGTGGAGGACCTGCTGGTGAGCACGAACGACCTGGTGCGATCGGTCCCGGTGGACGACTTGCACACCCTCATCACGGAACTCGGCGACGCGTTCGACGGCCGCGGTGACGATCTGCAGGTGCTCGTCGACTCGCTGGCCGAGCTCAGCGCGGCCGGTGTGGACTACCTGCCGCAGACGGTCACTCTCGTCCGGGACAGCGAGACCGTGCTGAACACGCAGTCGGTGCAGTCGTCGGCGATTCAGCAGTTCAGTTCCGATCTGGACCTGGTCACGGCGCAATTGCGCGAAAGCGACCCGGACATCCGGCGTCTCATCGAGACGGGGCAGGCCGCCAGCGAGCAGTTGACCCAGCTGGTCGTGGAGAGCGGTCCGGGTCTGACGACCGATCTCACCAACCTGGCACTGCTCGGCGACAAGCTCGCGCCGCAGGCGATCGCGCTGCAGCCGCTCCTGGCGTTCCTGCCCGCGGTGGCCGGCAGCTCCGGGACGGTCGCACCGGGCGACGGCGCGGTCCGGCAGGGAATCGTCCTCGAGACGAACAACCCGCCGTCCTGCACGATCGGGTACGAGGGCACCTACGAGATCCTCGACGAGATGCACCGGCAGAACCCGAACTTCGACGACACCCAGCAGGACTTCCCGTTCAACACGAACGCGTCGTGCGAAGTGCCGCAGGGCAGCGTCACCGGCGTGCGCAGCGCCAACCGGATCGTGTTCGCCGACCCGCTGACCCTCCAGCCGTGGGACTTCATCCCGAAGAAGGACCCGGACAAGTTGAACCTGAACCCGATCGCGACGCAGCTGGCACCGCTGCTCGGGGTCACCCCGAAGTGAAGTGAGTAGGTTGTTGGAGTGAGCGAGGAGACCACAACCCGACCGGCAGGCGACAGGTTCCGCAAGGTGGGGCTCGCGGTCGTCGGCGTCGTCGCGCTGGTCGCGCTGGCGGCCGCGATCTGGTTCGGTGTCGGCTGGGGGCGGGCGTTGTTCGTCGAGCGGCCCACGGCCGACGCGAGGGACGCGGCGCTGTCCGGTGCGATGCAGGCGGCGATCAATCTGAACAGTGTCGACGCGGACGACGTCGACCGATCGCTCGACAACATGCGGTCGTCGATCACCGGTGAGGCGCTGGTGAACGATCTGAACGCCACCGAACAGCAGATCCGCGACCAGGTCGCGGCCACCGGCACCGGGATGGCGGCCGATGTTCTGTTCGGGTCGCTGACGGAGCTGAACACCGACGACGACACCGCGCGTGCGCTCGTGGTGTTGTCGGTGACCACGACGACGCCCACGAACTTCGTGAAGAACAAGGTGTCGGTCGAGGTCGCCGTTCGCAAGGACGGGGACATCTGGAAGGCGGAGACAATCCAGCCGCTGGGTTCGGTGGAGCTCGAGTCCGGTGCGAATCCGGGGGCCGCTCCGGCTCCCGCGGAACCGGCCGCGCCGCCCGCCGGAACGCCCCTGCCCGAAACGCCGCTGCCCGCCGAGCCGACGGCCCCGGCCGGACCGGCGCCCGGGCAGTAGGGAACCGACGGTGACCGAGCAATTCGAGGAGTGTGTGTAGTGCCGCCGCAACGACGCAATCCGGGAACCGGCGGGCCGCGCCGGCGTCCGAAGATCGCCGGAACCGGCCGCGCGCAGGGCCCTGCCGGCGCCGCCCGGCCGACGGCTCCGACTGCGCGGCCGGCGGCTCCGGGGCAGGACGCGAGCGCGCCGAAGCCCGAGGTCGGGGAATCGGTCGTCGGAGCCGGCACGCCCGAGGGCGCGGCGGTGGAGCTGTCCAAGAAGCCCGAGCCGGAGACCACAGACGAGGCCGTCGAGACCCCTGAGTCTGCCGAGGCCACCGAGTCTGCCGAGAGTACTGAGGCTGCCGAGAGCACCGGGACTGCCGAGGCTGCCGCCGTGCCCGCCGAGCCGGAGCCCGGCCGGGAGGTTGCTCCGGAGGATGCCGCCGGGACGGAGCCCACGGCACAGTCCGGCACGCGTCCGCTGCTGCTCCTCGGCGGCGCCGCGGTCGCCCTGGGTGTGTTCGCGGTGGTCGCCGCGTTCCAGCCCGGTGCGAAGGTCGAGAACCGGGCGTGGGTCGACACGGCCGCGACCGCGCAGGTCGAGCGGGCCGCCACCGAGGCCATCGAGACGATGCACGGCTACAACTACGAGACGATCGACGACAACTTCGCGGCGATCCGCAAGCTGCTGACGCCGGAGATGCAGGAACAGTTCGACCGGACCGCGGAGGTGACGAAGCAGGCCGCGGTGCAGACGCACACGGTCACGCAGGTCGACGTCACGCACATCGGGGTGTCCATGCTCGACGATTCGCGTGCGGAGGTGGCGGCATACATCAACGTCAGCGCGACGGGCGACGGGATCGCCCAGGGCAGCGCGGCGGCGCCGCTGCGGGTGCGGATGGAGCGGATCGACGGCCGCTGGCTGGTCTCGGAACTGACCGACAGCTGACCCCGGTCGGGGGCTGTTTCGCTGCGGTCGGCGCGGTCCCGGCGAAACGATCTCTTGACGCGGAGAGCGGTAGCGGTCACTCTATCGGTACGCCCGCGCGAACTCGCGAGAAAGTCCGAGTTCCGGAGAGGGGCTTGCTTCAGGCACCCCTGTTGGACATCTGCCGTTTTTCGGTGTAGGTTAGGACTTTGCGCTGGCTGCCTCCTGTCCAAACCTCGTTCGCAAAGCCGGAAGTGCCCCCTCGTGGGGTGCCCGCCGCCGGTCTTCGTGATGGGGCTGTCGTTCGGGTTGTGACCAGCCGAAACGCCCCACTGAAGAAGCAGGTACAGCGGCGGTCGCACCGGTTGGAGCGGCCCGCGTGAGGTGCTGGAAGGACGCATCTTGGCAGTCTCTAGCCAGACCAAGGCAGTTGCCGGAATCCCCGGAGCCCCGAAGAGAGTCTCGTTCGCGAAGATTCGCGAGCCGCTCGAGGTCCCCGGGCTCCTCGATCTACAGACAGATTCCTTCGAATGGTTGATCGGCTCCGAGCGCTGGCGCGCGAAGGCTGCCGAACGTGGTGACGGGCCTGTTGTCGGCGGCCTCGAGGAGATCCTCGCAGAGCTCTCGCCGATCGAGGACTTCTCGGGTTCGATGTCCCTGTCCTTCTCCGACCCGCGCTTCGACGAGGTCAAGGCCTCCGTCGAGGAGTGCAAGGACAAGGACATGACGTACGCGGCTCCGCTGTTCGTCACGGCCGAGTTCATCAACAACAACACCGGCGAGATCAAGAGCCAGACGGTCTTCATGGGTGACTTCCCGATGATGACCGACAAGGGCACCTTCATCATCAACGGCACCGAGCGCGTCGTCGTGTCGCAGCTGGTGCGGTCCCCGGGCGTCTACTTCGACCGGAACGTCGACAAGAGCACCGAGAAGGACCTGCACAGCGTCAAGGTGATCCCGGGCCGCGGTGCGTGGCTCGAGTTCGACGTCGACAAGCGCGACACCGTCGGCGTCCGCATCGACCGCAAGCGCCGCCAGCCGGTCACCGTGCTGCTCAAGGCGCTGGGCTGGACGAACGAGCAGATCGTCCAGCGCTTCGGTTTCTCCGAGATCATGATGTCCACGCTGGAGAAGGACAACACGGCCGGCACCGACGAGGCGCTGCTCGACATCTACCGCAAGCTGCGTCCGGGCGAGCCGCCGACCAAGGAGTCCGCGCAGACCCTGCTGGAGAACCTCTTCTTCAAGGACAAGCGCTACGACCTGGCGCGCGTGGGACGTTACAAGATCAACAAGAAGCTGGGCCTGAACAGCGGCCAGCCGATCGCGGCGTCCACCCTCACCGAGGAAGACATCGTCGCCACGATCGAGTACCTGGTGCGCCTGCACGCCGGTGAGACCGTGATGACCGCCCCCGACGGCGTCGAGGTCCCGGTCGAGGTCGACGACATCGACCACTTCGGCAACCGTCGTCTGCGCACGGTCGGCGAGCTCATCCAGAACCAGATCCGTGTCGGCCTGTCCCGCATGGAGCGCGTGGTGCGCGAGCGTATGACCACGCAGGACGTCGAGGCGATCACGCCGCAGACGCTGATCAACATCCGTCCCGTCGTGGCCGCGATCAAGGAGTTCTTCGGAACCTCCCAGCTGTCGCAGTTCATGGACCAGAACAACCCGCTCTCGGGCCTGACCCACAAGCGCCGCCTGTCCGCGCTGGGCCCCGGCGGTCTGTCCCGTGAGCGCGCCGGCCTCGAGGTCCGCGACGTCCACTCGTCGCACTACGGCCGCATGTGCCCGATCGAGACCCCGGAAGGCCCGAACATCGGCCTGATCGGCTCGCTGTCGGTGTACGCGCGGGTCAACCCGTTCGGTTTCATCGAGACCCCGTACCGCAAGGTCGAGAACGGCGTCGTCACCGACGAGGTCGTCTACCTGACCGCCGACGAGGAGGACCGCCACGTCGTGGCGCAGGCCAACTCGCCGATCGGTCCCGACGGCCGGTTCACCGAGGATCGCGTCCTCGTCCGTAAGAAGGGCGGCGAGATCGAGTACATCCCGGCCGCCGAAGTCGACTTCATGGACGTTTCGCCGCGTCAGATGGTGTCGGTCGCGACCGCGATGATCCCGTTCCTCGAGCACGACGACGCCAACCGTGCCCTCATGGGTGCGAACATGCAGCGTCAGGCCGTGCCGCTGGTGCGCAGCGAGGCTCCGGTCGTCGGTACCGGCATGGAACTGCGTGCCGCCGTCGACGCCGGCGACGTCATCGTCACCGAGAAGACCGGTGTGGTCGAGGAGGTGTCCGCCGACTTCATCACCGTGATGGCCGACGACGGCACCCGCAAGACCTACCGTCTGCGCAAGTTCGACCGTTCCAACCAGGGCACCTGCTCGAACCAGCGTCCGATCGTGGACGAGGGTCAGCGCGTCGAGGCCGGCCAGGTCCTCGCCGACGGTCCCTGCACCCAGAACGGTGAGATGGCGCTCGGCAAGAACCTGCTCGTGGCGATCATGCCGTGGGAAGGCCACAACTACGAGGACGCGATCATCCTGTCGCAGCGCCTCGTGGAGGAGGACGTGCTCACCTCGATCCACATCGAGGAGCACGAGATCGACGCCCGCGACACCAAGCTCGGTGCCGAGGAGATCACCCGCGACATCCCGAACGTCTCGGACGAGGTCCTCGCCGACCTGGACGAGCGCGGCATCGTCCGCATCGGTGCCGAGGTCCGCGACGGCGACATCCTCGTCGGCAAGGTCACCCCGAAGGGTGAGACCGAGCTGACCCCCGAGGAGCGGCTGCTGCGCGCGATCTTCGGCGAGAAGGCCCGCGAGGTCCGCGACACGTCGCTGAAGGTGCCCCACGGCGAGACCGGCAAGGTCATCGGCGTGCGCGTGTTCTCCCGCGAGGACGACGACGATCTGCCTCCGGGCGTCAACGAGCTCGTCCGCGTGTACGTGGCGCAGAAGCGCAAGATCCAGGACGGCGACAAGCTCGCCGGCCGCCACGGCAACAAGGGCGTCATCGGCAAGATCCTCCCGCAGGAGGACATGCCGTTCCTGCCCGACGGCACCCCGGTCGACATCATCCTCAACACCCACGGTGTTCCGCGTCGTATGAACATCGGCCAGATCCTCGAGACGCATCTCGGCTGGATCGGCAAGGCCGGCTGGAACATTCAGGTCGCGGAGGACGGCAGCCGTCCCGAGTGGGCGCAGAACCTGTCCGACGAGATGCTGTCGGCGGAGCCGAACACCAACATCGCGACCCCGGTGTTCGACGGTGCGCGCGAGGACGAGCTCAGCGGTCTGCTGGCCTCGACCCTGCCGAACCGCGACGGTGAGGTCATGGTCGGTGAGGACGGCAAGGCGACGCTGTTCGACGGTCGTTCCGGCGAGCCGTTCCCGTACCCGGTGTCGGTCGGCTACATGTACATCATCAAGCTGCACCACCTCGTCGACGACAAGATCCACGCTCGTTCGACCGGTCCGTACTCGATGATCACCCAGCAGCCGCTCGGCGGTAAGGCCCAGTTCGGTGGCCAGCGCTTCGGTGAGATGGAGTGCTGGGCCATGCAGGCCTACGGTGCGGCGTACACGCTGCAGGAGCTCCTCACCATCAAGTCGGACGACGTCGTCGGCCGCGTGAAGGTGTACGAGGCGATCGTCAAGGGCGAGAACATCCCGGAGCCGGGTATCCCCGAGTCCTTCAAGGTTCTCCTGAAGGAGCTCCAGTCGCTCTGCCTGAACGTCGAGGTGCTCTCGAGCGACGGCGCGGCCATCGCGATGGCCGACGGCGACGACGAGGACCTGGAGCGGGCAGCGGCCAACCTGGGCATCAACCTTTCCCGCAACGAGTCGGCCACGGTCGACGACCTCGCGAACTAGGAAGCCGACCCCGGAGGAGGCGCGTATGGACGGCAACGACGACGCCGCATCCTTCGCGCCTCCCCGGGGGCCCGGCAGCGATAGCGACAACTAGCAGCAACACAACCCGCACAGGGGAAAGGAAGTTACGTGCTCGACGTCAACTTCTTCGATGAACTCCGCATCGGCCTGGCCACCGCAGAGGACATCCGCAACTGGTCGTACGGCGAGGTCAAGAAGCCGGAGACCATCAACTACCGCACGCTCAAGCCCGAGAAGGACGGACTCTTCTGCGAGAAGATCTTCGGCCCCACCCGGGACTGGGAGTGCTACTGCGGTAAGTACAAGCGCGTCCGCTTCAAGGGCATCATCTGCGAGCGCTGCGGCGTCGAGGTGACCCGCGCGAAGGTCCGCCGCGAGCGGATGGGCCACATCGAACTGGCCGCACCCGTCACCCACATCTGGTACTTCAAGGGCGTGCCGAGCCGCCTCGGCTACCTCCTCGACCTGGCGCCGAAGGATCTCGAGAAGATCATCTACTTCGCCGCCTACGTCATCACCTCGGTCGACGACGAGCTCCGCCACAACGAGCTCTCGACCCTCGAGGCCGAGATGGAGGTCGAGAAGAAGACCGTCGCCGACCAGCGCGACGCCGACCTCGAGGCCCGCGCGCAGAAGCTCGAGGCCGACCTGGCCGAGCTGGAGGCCGAGGGCGCCAAGTCCGACGTCCGCCGCAAGGTCAAGGACGGTGGCGAGCGCGAGATGCGTCAGCTCCGCGACCGCGCCCAGCGCGAGCTGGACCGTCTCGACGAGATCTGGAACACCTTCACCAAGCTGGCTCCGAAGCAGCTCATCGTCGACGAGCTGATCTACCGCGAGCTGCAGGATCGCTACGGTGAGTACTTCACCGGCGCGATGGGTGCCGAGGCCATCCAGAAGCTCATCGAGACCTTCGACATCGACGCCGAGGCCGAGCAGCTGCGCGAGATCATCCGCAGCGGCAAGGGCCAGAAGAAGCTGCGTGCGCTGAAGCGACTGAAGGTCGTCGCGGCGTTCCAGCAGTCCGGCAACTCGCCGATGGGCATGGTTCTCGACGCCGTTCCGGTGATCCCGCCGGAGCTGCGCCCGATGGTTCAGCTCGACGGTGGCCGCTTCGCGACCTCCGACCTGAACGACCTGTACCGCCGTGTCATCAACCGCAACAACCGCCTCAAGCGACTGATCGACCTCGGCGCGCCCGAGATCATCGTCAACAACGAGAAGCGGATGCTGCAGGAGTCCGTCGACGCGCTGTTCGACAACGGCCGTCGCGGCCGGCCGGTGACCGGTCCGGGCAACCGCCCGCTCAAGTCGCTGTCCGATCTGCTCAAGGGCAAGCAGGGTCGTTTCCGTCAGAACCTGCTCGGCAAGCGTGTCGACTACTCGGGCCGTTCGGTCATCGTCGTCGGCCCGCAGCTCAAGCTGCACCAGTGCGGTCTGCCGAAGCTGATGGCGCTCGAGCTGTTCAAGCCGTTCGTGATGAAGCGTCTGGTCGACCTGAACCACGCGCAGAACATCAAGTCCGCCAAGCGCATGGTCGAGCGTCAGCGCCCGCAGGTGTGGGACGTCCTCGAAGAGGTCATCAACGAGCACCCGGTGCTGCTGAACCGTGCACCGACGCTGCACCGCCTCGGCATCCAGGCGTTCGAGCCGCAGCTCGTCGAGGGCAAGGCGATCCAGCTGCACCCGCTCGTGTGTGAGGCCTTCAACGCCGACTTCGACGGTGACCAGATGGCCGTGCACCTGCCGCTGTCCGCGGAGGCACAGGCCGAGGCCCGCATCCTGATGCTGTCCTCGAACAACATCCTGTCGCCGGCATCGGGTCGTCCGCTCGCCATGCCGCGTCTGGACATGGTCACGGGTCTGTTCCACCTGACCCGTCTCGTCGAGGACGCCGTCGGCGCGTACGCCCCGGCCACCGCCGATCAGCCGGAGCAGGGCGTGTACTCGTCCCCGGCCGAGGCCATCATGGCCGTCGACCGCGGTGCGCTGTCGGTGCAGGCCCCGATCAAGGTGCGTCTGACGCAGCAGCGTCCGCCGCGCGAGATCGAGAACGAGCTGTTCCCCGAGGGCTGGCGGTACGGCGACGCGTGGACCGCGCACACGACCCTCGGTCGCGTGCTGTTCAACGAGCTGCTGCCCGTCAACTACGGCTTCGTCAACGACATCATGCCGAAGAAGCGTCAGGCCGCGATCATCAACGATCTCGCCGAGCGCTACCCGATGATCGTCGTCGCGCAGACCGTCGACAAGCTCAAGGACGCCGGCTTCTACTGGGCGACCCGTTCGGGTGTGACCGTCTCGATGGCGGACGTGCTCGTTCCGCCGGAGAAGAAGGAGATCCTCGAGCGGTACGAGGCGCAGGCCGACCAGCTCGAGCGCAAGTTCGCGCGTGGTGCTCTCTCCAAGGAGGAGCGTCGCGACTCGCTGGTGAAGCTGTGGCAGGAAGCGACCGAAGAGGTCGGTCAGGCCATGGAGGCGCACTACCCGGACGACAACCCGATCCCGACGATCGTCAAGTCCGGTGCTGCGGGCAACATGACCCAGATCCGCTCGCTCGCGGGCATGAAGGGTCTGGTGACGAACCCGAAGGGCGAGTTCATCCCGCGTCCGATCAAGTCCTCGTTCCGTGAGGGCCTGACCGTTCTCGAGTACTTCATCAACACGCACGGTGCCCGTAAGGGTCTGGCCGATACCGCTCTGCGTACCGCCGACTCGGGTTACCTGACCCGTCGTCTGGTGGACGTCTCGCAGGACGTCATCGTTCGCGAGGTCGACTGCGGCACGCCGCGCGGCATCGAGATGACCATCGCGGAGCCGGAGCGCGACGCCGAGGGCAACGAGACCGGCAAGCTGGTCCGCGACGCCCACATCGAGACGAGCACGTACGCCCGTACGCTCGCCTCCGATGCGGTCGACGCGAACGGCAACGTGATCGTCGAGCGCGGTTCCGACCTGGGCGATCCGGCCATCGAGGCGCTGCTCGAGGCCGGTATCCAGAAGGTTCGCGTCCGTTCGGTGCTGACCTGCGACACCGGCACCGGTGTCTGCGCCACCTGCTACGGCCGCTCGATGGCGACCGGCAAGCTCGTCGACATCGGCGAGGCCGTCGGTATCGTCGCCGCGCAGTCGATCGGTGAGCCGGGTACGCAGCTGACGATGCGTACCTTCCACCAGGGTGGCGTCGGTGAGGACATCACCGGCGGTCTGCCGCGAGTCCAGGAGCTGTTCGAGGCCCGCGTCCCGAAGGGCAAGGCCCCGATCGCCGACGTCTCCGGCCGCATCCGGCTCGAGGACGACGACCGCTTCTACAAGATCACGATCGTGCCGGACGACGGTGGCGACGAGGTCGTGTACGACAAGCTGTCGAAGCGTCAGCGCCTGCACGTCATCCGCAAGGCGAACGGCACCGAGGGTGTTCTCGCCGACGGTGACTACGTGGAGGTCGGTCAGCAGCTCCTCGAGGGTGCTGCCGATCCGCACGAGGTGCTGCGTGTGATGGGTCCCCGCCAGGTGCAGATCCACCTCGTCAACGAGGTCCAGGAGGTGTACCGGAGCCAGGGTGTGTCGATCCACGACAAGCACATCGAGGTCATCGTGCGCCAGATGCTGCGCCGCGTGACGATCATCGATTCGGGCGCGACGGAGTTCCTGCCCGGTTCGCTGGTCGAGCGGAGCGAGTTCGAGGCATCGAACCGCCGGGTCGTGGCCGAGGGCGGCGAGCCCGCTGCCGGTCGCCCCGTGCTCATGGGTATCACGAAGGCGTCGCTGGCCACCGATTCGTGGCTGTCGGCGGCGTCGTTCCAGGAGACCACTCGCGTGCTGACCGACGCGGCGATCAATTGCCGCTCGGACAAGCTGATCGGTCTCAAGGAGAACGTGATCATCGGTAAGCTGATCCCGGCCGGCACCGGCATCAACCGGTACCGGAACATCCAGGTCCAGCCGACCGAGGAGGCCCGTGCGGCCGCGTACGCCATCCCGGCCTACGACGACCAGTACTACTCGCCGGAGGGCTTCGGCCAGAACACCGGCGCCGCGGTCCCGCTCGACGACTACGGTTACTCGAGCGACTACCGGTAGGCAACTACCGTAGACACGCAGGTCCCGCCCCTTTCTCTTCGGGGGCGGGACCTTCGTGTATGCGCGTGCGTGTCTCGGTGTGTCTTTCTGGCGGCCCCGACCGCCGGAAAGACACACGAGCTGCTACCTGGGTATATGGAAGTCCGTGAGCTCGGCGCGGCCGGCCTCGAGTTCGTGCCAGGCTCCGCGGACCGTCAGCACCACGACGGCGGAGGTGGGGAACTTCTCGGCCAGCTGGTGGGCCGCCTCGCTCTCGTGATCGGGAGCGAGCAACAGTGCCGTCCGCGACAGCGTCGGCCACGGTGCGGACGGCGTCGATGAGGATGTCCGGGGACGTCTCGTACAGATCGTCCCGGAAGTCGACCGGCGCCTCGATCGCCGCTTCGGCCAGCGTCTTGCGGGTACGCACCGCGGTGGAGCACAGCACCGCGTCGATCGGCGGCTGGTGTGCCCGGAGCCACCGGCCGGCGAGCCCGGCTTCACGTCGTCCGCGCGGGGCCAAGGGGCGCTCGTGGTCGGCGACGCCTTCCGGGTACGCGGACTTGCCGTGTCGCAGCAGGATGAGGGTGCGCGTCATGCGTCCCACCGTAGGTGCTTCGACCCGTCGCCGGACGGAGTGGCGATGCCAGATTTGCCGGGTGTCGGCACCTTCGTGACCGTCGCCCGCGCGACCCTGGCGACGGCCCGGACCTCGTCGCCGACGGTGAACCACAGGGAGAGCGCGTCGTCCTCGTGGCGGGTGCGGATGGTCAGCTCGTCGCCGGCGACGACGGGCCGCAGGTGTTCGACCACCGCCCGGTACGGGCCGTCCTGCAGGTCGCTGCGCTCGGCGAGGTGTTCCTCGACGCCGTGCCAGTAGGTCGCGTTGTTGACGTGGTCGAACGGGTCGATGTCGGTGACACGCAGCGGAAACGGCGCGGCGTGGTCGGTGCCGTCGGCGTCGGGGGAGAGCCACGCGCGCCACCGGAGCCGGGTGTCGTGGGCGTGCCGCGCCATGCGCTCGAACAGGGGATCGCTGATGCGGGTGGGGGCGCCGCTGGTCGGGCTGATGTCGATCCAGAATCCCGCGGTGTCGATCAGGGCTCCTTCGCCGTCGGGTTCGATCTCGTCCATCCGCACCCGGATGTTGGCCCATCGCGTGGACAGTGCGTCGCACCACCGGCGCAGCCGCAGGTGTTGCGGGTACCGCGCGGGACGGTGCACGTCGATGACGGTGCGCCGGACGATCCAGAGGGGATCGGTGCCGGTCGCGTCGAGGGCGGCAAGGTTGTCGGTGCCGATGTCCTGGAGGTAGCGGGCGATGCCGTCGAGCCGTAGCCGCTGGTGGTTGTCGACGTCGCCGGTGCGGACGGTGCGTTCCGTGGTGTAGGGCGACGCGTCCGCGGGTAGATCGCTCAGCGGTTGTGTCGCCGACGGTGTGGCAGTCGTGTCGGTCCCCATCCGCAGCCCCCTTGCGTTCGTGGATCGCCCGATTCTCGCAGGAGCGGACGTCGTGCGCAGTGTGTCTTGCGGTGTTCGCGGCGCGGCGACTACAGTCGCATTTAACTGTTACGCAGTGTCACATGAAATGCGGCGGCCCGGCCGCCCCGCTCCCGAGGACCCAGACCATGGCCTACGTGATCACCCAGACGTGCTGCAACGACGCGAGCTGCGTGGCCGTCTGCCCGGTCAACTGCATCCACCCGACCCCCGAGGAACGGGAATTCGCGACCGCCGAGATGCTGCACATCGACCCACAGACCTGCATCGACTGCGGTGCCTGCGCAGACGCGTGCCCGGTCGAGGCGATCTTCCCCGAGGACACCCTGACCCCGGAGCAGGCCCGGTTCGCCGAACTGAACGCCGCCTACTACACCGCGCACCCGACGCCCGACGGCTGGCTTCCGCTCACACCCACCCCGGCGCCGCCCCGCGATCGCGGCACGTTGCGGGTTGCGATCGTCGGTGCGGGGCCCGCCGCCTGCTATGCAGCGCAGGAGCTGCTCGAACGCTCCGACGTCGAGGTCGAGATGTTCGACCGGCTGCCGACTCCTTTCGGCCTCGTCCGCGCCGGCGTCGCACCGGATCATCCCGGCACCAAGACGGTCACCGAGTCGTTCGAGCGGTCGTTCCGGCGCGACGCGTTCGGACTGCACCTCGACGTCGAGATCGGCCGCGACCTCACCCACGCAGATCTGCTCGCCCACCACCACGCCGTGATCTACGCCGTCGGTGCCTCCGCCGACCGCCACCTCGGCATCCCCGGCGAGGACCTTCCCGGTAGCCACGCCGCCACCGAATTCGTCGGGTGGTACAACGGGCACCCCGACTACGCGGACCGCACCTTCGACCTCAGCGGAACCACCGTGGTGATCGTCGGCAACGGCAACGTGGCACTCGACGTCGCCCGGATCCTCACGACGGACGTCGACGAGCTGGCCCGCACCGACATCGCCGATCACGCGCTTGAGGCCCTGCGCCGCAGCAACATCCGGGAGGTCGTGCTGCTGGGCCGGCGTGGTCCGGCCCAGGCGGCCTACAGCAACCCAGAGTTCCTGGCGCTGCGCGATCTGCACGGCGTCGATGTCGTCGTCGACGAGTCCGAGCTGGAACTCGATCCGGTCAGCGCACGGCTCGCCGCCGCCGATCCCGCCGTCGAGCTGCGCATGCGTCTCGCGCGCGAGTACGCGCAGACCCGGCCGATCCACTGGCGCAAGCGCATCGTCTTCCGGTACCTGACCTCGCCCACCGAACTGCTCGGCGACGACCGCCTCACCGGTGTCCGGCTCGTACGCAACGAGCTGATCGAAGGGGAGAAACGCACGCTCGTGGCCCGGCCCACCGGCGACCACGAGGATCTGCCTGCGCAGCTGGTGCTGCGGTCGATCGGGTACCGGGGCGTGCCGGTGCCCGGCGTGCCGTTCGACGAGCGTCGCGGCGTCGTCCCGAACACCGGCGGCCGCGTCGAGAACGGCGTGTACGTCACCGGATGGATCAAACGTGGCCCGAGCGGGGTCATCGGCACCAACAAGGCCTGTGCGAAGGAGACGGTCGCGGCACTGCTCGCAGACTTCGACGCCGGCCGGTTGACCGCACCGGCCGCGGGACGTCGCGAGCTGACGCGCCTGCTCGCCTCGCGCCGCCCGAACCGGGTGGATCTGCGGGGCTGGCAAGCGATCGACGAGGCCGAGCGCGCCGCCGGCCGGGCGCAGGGCCGCCCGCGGGTCAAGATCACCGATCGCGCCCGGCTCGTCGAGATCGGCGCCCGCCGCGGACCCGCCCGGCTGTTCCGTCGCCTGGTCCCGATGTGACGTAGGTCGCCCAGGGACCGTTTTGGGGCCGCCTGACCAGCGGAAATGCCGAGCCACGAAAATTAAGTCACTTGGGGTGCGTCGGCGGAACTCGTTACGATCGCGGAACATCGGCACCGCGACTTCGCTGATGAGTCATCACGCGCTTCTCCGACGTCGTCCTCGGCGCGGGTGGGCGTGCACTGTGCCACCTGCGACCCAGGAGAAACACCCATGACACCCCCATCCGAGGGTTCCAACGTCGCCGCGTCCGACGGCAAACTCGACGCTGCCGTACTGAAGATCGCCTCCGTGGTGGTCCTCGGTGCCATCATGTCCATCCTCGACGTCACCGTGGTGTCCGTCGCTCTGCCGACGTTCATGCAGGAGTTCCAGGCCAGCTACGCCACCGTGGCCTGGACGATGACCGGTTACACGCTGGCGCTGGCCAGCGTCATCCCGCTGACCGGCTGGGCGGCCGACCGGTTCGGCTCGAAGCGGCTGTACCTGACCGCGCTCGTGCTGTTCGTCGCGGGCTCCGTGCTGTGCAGCATGGCGTGGGACATCACCTCGCTCATCGCGTTCCGCGTGCTGCAGGGCCTCGGCGGCGGCATGCTCATGCCGCTCGGCATGACGATCATGACCCGTGCCGCCGGCCCGCACCGCGTCGGCCGCGTCATGGCAGTGCTCGGTATCCCAATGCTGCTCGGCCCCATCGGCGGCCCCATCCTCGGCGGCTGGCTGATCGAGTCCGCGAGCTGGCACTGGATCTTCCTCATCAACCTGCCGATCGGCATCGTCGCGCTGATCACCGCATTCGTCGTGCTGCCCAAGGACGAGCCCAGCGAATCCGAGTCGTTCGACTTCGTCGGCATGCTGCTGCTGTCGCCGGGTCTGGCGCTGTTCCTGTTCGGCGTCTCGTCGATTCCCGAGGTCGGGACCGTCGCGTCGCCGCGCGTGCTGATCAACGGCATCATCGGTGTGATCCTGATCGCGGCGTTCGTGTTCCACGCGCTGCGTGCGAAGAACCCGCTGGTGGATCTGCGCCTGTTCCGCAACCGTCAGCTCACCTTCGCGGTGCTCACCATGTCGGTGTTCGCCATCGGCTTCTTCGGCGCGGGTCTGCTGTTCCCCAGCTACTTCCTCCAGGTGCGGGGTGAGACCACGCTGTCGGCCGGTCTGCTGCTCGCCCCGCAGGGCATCGGCGCGATGCTCACGATGCCGATCGCCGGTCAGCTCGTGGACCGGATCGGCCCCGGCAAGATCGTCCTGGTCGGTCTGACCCTGATCGGCGTCGGCATGTCGGTGTTCACGCAGGTCGGCGTCGACACCTCGTACGTGCTGCTCCTCGGCGCCCTGTTCGTGATGGGTATGGGCATGGGCTGCACCATGATGCCGACGATGACCGCGGCGCTGCAGACCCTCACCGACCACAGCATCGCGCGGGGATCGACGCTGATGAACATCGTGCAGCAGGTCGCCGGTTCGGTCGGTACGGCCACGATGTCGGTGATCCTCACCAACCAGATGGCCGCTCCCGCCGGTGCCCCCGAGGGCGCCGCGACCCCCGACGCCGACATGGTCGCGCAGCTTCCGCCCGAGGTGCAGCAGTCGATCCTGTCCTCGCTCGCCGACGCATTCGGAACCACCTTCCTCGTCGCGACGTGCGTTATGGTGCTCGCACTGATCCCGGCCGCGTTCCTGCCGCGCACGCGTTCGGAGCACGCCGGCCAGGCAGCGCCGGTCGTCGTGCACTGACACCGCACATCCACACACCGCCGGGCGCGGGCAGTGACGCAGGTCGCTGCCCGCGCCCGGCGTCGTCGATAGGCTTTCCGGCGCACATCACGGCGATCGGAACGGAAACGCGAATGAAGACCGAACACCGCGACAGTGGTGCCGTCGGAGGAGCATCGGAGACACGAGCCACGACACCGACCACACTGCCGCGTCGAGCCCTGCTCGGCGGTGCCGGGGCCGTCGCGGCGACCGCGGCGCTCACCGCGTGCGGCGCCTCGGCCGGCGCGGGGGCCGAGGCGGGGGCTGCGGGCGGGGAACTCGTCGCGACGACGACCGCGCCCCCCGGAC